>JBGVOJ010000779.1:0-4072 GCA_045126415.1 Eubacteriales bacterium
AGGTTCCAGACGCACACCGGACGGACGGATCGCTTCGTGAGCGTCCTGCGCGTTGGCGGAGGATTTATAATTGCGGGGAGTTTTCGGATAGTATTCCTCGCCGTACTTGCCGACGATGTAGTCCTTCGCTTCCGCCTGTGCTTCTTCGGAAACACGCGGGGAGTCGGTACGCATATAGGTGATCAGACCCTGCATGCCGCCGAATTCCGAACCGAGGTTGATCCCTTCGTACAGTTCCTGCGCGACTTTCATCGTGCGCTGGGACTGGAAGTTCAGCTTGCGGGAGGCTTCCTGAAGAAGAGTGGACGTGATGAACGGCGGCGCGGGATTCTTGGTTCTCTTGCCGCGCTTGATATCCGAAACGAGGAACTTTTTCCCTTCAACCGTACGGACGACCTGCATCGCCGCTTCTTCGTTCGGAAGTTCGATCTTGTTCTTGGTTGCCGCGTCGCCGTGGAACTTGACTTCAAAGGGTTTGCCTTCGGTATTGTTCAGAACCGCGCCGATCGTCCAGTATTCCTGGGGTTCAAATGCGCGGATCTCGTTTTCGCGGTCGACGATCAGTTTGGTGACGGCCGACTGCACGCGTCCGGCGGAAAGTCCGCTCTTGACGGCTTTCCAGAGGAACGGGCTGACCTTGTAGCCGATGATGCGGTCGAGGATACGGCGCGTTTCCTGCGCGTTGACCAGATCCATGTCGATCGCGCGGGGATGCTTGATCGCTTCCTTGACCACGGACTTGGTGACGGAGTTGAAGGTCACACGCATCGCTTTTTCTTCCGGAATGCCGAGCGAGATGGCAAGATGCCATGCAATCGCTTCTCCTTCCCGGTCAGGGTCCGTCGCGAGGTAGATCTTGTCGGCCTTCTTGACCTCTTTTTTCAGTTCCTTGATAAGGTCGCCCTTGCCTCGGATATTTATATAATGTGCTTCAAAATTGTTTTCGATGTCAACGCCGAGCGTGGATTTCGGCAGGTCACGGACATGTCCCTTGGAGGCGACCACTTTGTAGTTGGAACCGAGGTAGTTCTTGACGGTATTCGCTTTCGAGGGGGATTCCATTATAAGAAGATGTGCCATTGTTGTTCCCTTCGTTTGTTAATATGGGAGATTGGGGTGGTTCAATCGTTCTCCGACTGCATGATATCGTCCGGCTGGACGCGCATAAAGTAACCTCCGCCGCCGGATTCGACCGCGCCTGCCATTTCAAGCATGGTCAGTGCGCTCAGAACGGTGCTGACGGACGTTTCCGCGTCCACCAGTTCGTCGGGCAGTGTCGGAACGCTTGGTTTCATTTTATTATATACCTTGATTTCCGTTTCATCAAGCATATCCAGCTCAATTTTTTTCGCCGGAACGATTTTTTCATCAGATTTTCTCTGACGTTTTTCGTTTTTTCCTGTATCCTTGTCTTTTTCCAGCCCGAAGAACGACTTTACAACATTGACCGGACGGGAAGGTTTCTTCGGTGTTTCCACGGTCACAGCCGGAGGATTCGACGGGATTTCCGGTTCCGCCGGTTTCGGCGGGATGGGACGGTGTTCTGCCGGAGGATTGTTCCGCCGTCCGCCGTACGTACCGGCACCGTAGTAATTGGCAGTGCTGAGTGCGCCGGTCTCGGTGCGGGCATTGATACGGGAACGCGCCATTGCTGTACGGGACAGCTCGTCCATGTCCATGCCGCGGAGTTTGGTGTGCGCCCTCTGCACGCTGACAGAATGCGGATAGATAAACTCGAATTCCGCGAGGATATCCTCCGCCGTCAGAACAGCCTGCGCACCGTCACGGATAAGGTTGTTCGTCCCTTCCGCGCCGGGATCGCCGATTTTTCCGGGAACGGCGAAGACTTTCTTGCCCTGATCGAACGCATGGGCGGCGGTGATAAGCGAGCCGCTTTTCGTATCGGCTTCCACCACTACGGTCGCGTCGGCAATACCGCTCATGATTCGGTTGCGCACCGGAAAATGACTGCCGATCGGCGGCGTTCCGGGAGGATATTCCGAAATGACCGCGCCCTTTTCGATGATCTTGCGGTAGATATCGCGGTGTTCACGCGGGTAGACCACGTCCACACCGGAGCCGAGAACCGCGATTACCTGTCCGTCGTTGTCCAGAGCACCGATCAGCGCCATGCTGTCCGATCCGAGTGCCATTCCGCTGACAACGATCGAACCGCCGTACGCCAGTCCGACACCGATGGAATACGCCATGTTTCTGCCGTAATCGGTCATTTTGCGGGTGCCGACGACGGCGGTGGTCATATTGCAGCTGCAGTCCGGCATGATTCCACGCACGTACAGCGTGAGCGGACGGTCGGCAAGATACCGCAAAGCGCCCGGATAAGCCGGATACTCGGGTGTCAGAATGTCGATGCCCATACCGGCACATTTCTCGAGCATCTGTTCCGCTTCTTCGAGCTTCCGTGTTTTCAGAAGTTCCTTTGCCCGTTCCAATTCCTTCTGTAAAAGATGTTCGGATGGTTCCAGACCTTTCAGCCGGTCCGAAAAAACAGCTTCGGGAGAGCCGACCGTGTCCAGAAGTTTGACGGCCAGCTTACTCGCCGGACCGAACACCAGCGCAAGCCAGATGTAGTAGATCCGCGGATCTTCTGTCATAGGTTTACCTCCCGAAAATTTCGATTATCTGAATTTGCGATAGGATTCCCAGAGAATACAGACCGCCGCGCTTGCCGCGTTCAGGCTTTCGGTATTCCCTGCCATCGGAATGCGGACACAGGCTGTGCAGGCGTCGATCACGTCTGCCGACAAACCATGACCTTCGTTGCCGATGACGGGACAGTCGGTCACAAGAACGTCGTAATCGCCGAGGGTCAGCGTATGTTCGCCGAGTGCCGCCGCAAGGACACGCCGTCCGGAATCCTTCATTTTATGAATGAGCGGGATGCTGTCGTCCGCAATGTACAGCGGCATCCGGAACAGGGTTCCCATCGCCGCACGGACGGTTTTGTGGTTGTAGATGTCCGCACATCCGGCGAGGATCACGCCGGTAATGCCCATTGCCTCCGCGGAACGGAGAATGGTGCCGAGGTTACCGGGGTCGCGGATGCTGTCAAGGAGAAGAAGACGCCGGTTCTGCTGCCAATCGTCGAATTTGCTTATATCGCCCCGCATCGTAAACGTATGAAGCCCGGTCATATAAGCAAGTGCGGCGATTATGCCGTCGGGGGATTTTTCGGTGGAAATCTTATCAAACGCAGCGTCGGAAAAGACATAAATCGGGATACCTGCGGCTTTGCAGAGTTCTGCAGTTTCCTTGGCAGCCGCTGTGTCAATGGCGGATTCCGCGAGAATGAGATAGTCCGGATGCGCGTATTTCACCGCTTCCTGCGCCAGCTTCACGCCGTCTGCAAGAAAAACAGATTCTCTGTCGCGGTGTTTTTTTTCGGACAATTTCCCGAGTGTCACGACCTTCGCATTGGCGCGCGAAGAAATGTACTCCGCTTTATAATAAGGAAGAAATTCGTCTAATTTCATGTATTTCTATCAATTTGCACTGACTCTGTCACTATAACAGATTGAAGTTTTTTGAAAAGGGTTTGGGAAAAACTTTTTTTGCAAAAAAGTTTTTCCCAAGAACTCCCCGTTTCCTTACAAATAGAGGGTGTTACTCTGGCGCAACACCCTATTTATGTTCAATTAGAGAGCTGCCTTTGCAGTTTCAACGAGAGCTGCGAAAGCTTCCTTGTCGGATACTGCGATTTCAGCGAGCATCTTGCGGTTGAGGTCAACGCCAGCAACCTTGAGGCCGTGCATGAGCTGGGAGTAGTTCATGCCGTTTACCTTTGCCTGAGCGGAGATACGAGTGATCCACAG
This sequence comes from Eubacteriales bacterium, assembly GCA_045126415.1. Lineage (GTDB taxonomy): Bacteria > Bacillota > Clostridia > Oscillospirales > CAG-272 > UMGS1696. Next base: position 3,834 of record JBGVOJ010000779.1, read on the forward strand.
AGCGCGGAATTCTCTCTTCTTCTGTTTACGGCCGATGTATGCATAGTTGCCGGACTTCATAACGGCCTGCTTAGCCATCTTGAAGTGCTTGGACTTGGAACCCCAGTAACCCTTGGCAGCCTTTAATACCTTATTTCTTCTCTTGCGCGTCATCATTGCGCCCTTAATTCTTGCCATTTTAATCTATCCTTTCTTAACTCGTATAATCTCTTGTCTTCGTAGAAACTTAGTCCTGACCG
>JBGVOJ010000780.1:0-11591 GCA_045126415.1 Eubacteriales bacterium
GGAAATCGTAACCGATGACGAAGAACTGAACGCGTTCCTTTTCTCTCTCGGCTGCTATACCGGCGAAGCAATCACGGTGATTGCTCATCGCAAAGGCGGCTGCACGGTATCCATCAAGGATGGACGCTACAATATCGACAATCAGCTGGCGGAAGCTATCCGTATCTAAATCATACATAGCATAAAAACGATCGGCTGATTGTTTTTATGAGCATCAGTTAGCACTCGCTAATTGGAATTCAGTACATTATATCCCATTTCAGGATATCCATATCAGGAGGAATCACTATGAGAATCGCGTTGACCGGCAACCCCAACTCCGGGAAAACTACGATGTACAACGCGCTGACCGGCCGCAACGAAAAAGTCGGCAACTGGGCAGGCGTTACCGTAGACAAGAAGGAGCACCCCATCAAGAAGACCTACTACAGCGGAAACGAAACCCTCGTTGCGGTAGACCTTCCCGGTGCATATTCCATGTCTCCGTTCACCTCGGAAGAAAGCATCACCTCGTCCTATGTCAAGAACGAAAATCCCGATGCCATCATCAACATCGTGGACGCCACCAACCTTTCCCGAAGCCTGTTCTTCACCACACAGCTTCTCGAACTGGGTGTTCCGGTTGTCGTTGCGTTGAACAAGAGCGACCTCAACAACAAAAAGGGCAACAAAATTGATGCTGCCGCTCTTTCCGCAAAGCTCGGCTGTCCGGTTATCGCCACCACCGCAACCTCCGCAGACGGTCTGAAGGCTGTCGTTGAAGCTGCCGCTGCCGCATCCGGCAAGGCACAGTCCGCTCCCTATCATCAGGGCGACGTTGACCTGACCGATAAAGCAGCAGTGGAAGCGGCTGACCGCAAGCGTTTTGAATTCGTCAACGGGATCGTAAAGTCCGTTGAAAACCGCAAGGTTCTCACGAAAGACAAAAACGTCGGCGACAAGATCGACGCGGTTCTCACCAACAAGTGGCTCGGTATTCCGATCTTCGCCGTTGTCATGTTCCTTGTGTTCCAGATTTCTCAGGTATGGGTCGGTACTCCGATCGCTGACCTTCTCGTCGGCTGGCTGGAAGCGTTTCAGGGCTGGGTCGGCGGACTCCTCGAAGGCGCATCTCCGCTTCTCTCCGCAATTCTCGTTGACGGCGTCATCGGTGGTGTCGTTGCCGTAGTCGGATTCCTCCCGCTCGTTATGGTTATGTACTTCCTGATCGCGCTCCTGGAAGACTGCGGCTATATGTCCCGTGTGGCTGTCGTTCTCGACCCGATCTTCAAGCGCGTCGGTCTGTCCGGTAAGTCCGTTATCCCCTTTGTAATCACCATCGGATGCGCGGTTCCCGGGATCATGGCATCCCGTACCATCCGCAACGAACGGGAACGCCGTGCGACCGCCATGCTCGCTCCGTTCATGCCCTGCGGTGCAAAGATTCCCGTAATCGCTCTCTTCGCCGGTGCGTTCTTCGATGACGCAGGCTGGGTCAGCACCGTGATGTACCTCTCCGGTATCGTGCTCATCTTCCTCGGCGCACTTCTCGTCAACAAGATCGCCGGCTACAAGGCAAGAAAGTCCTTCTTCATCATCGAACTCCCCGAATACAAGGCTCCCTCCCTCTGGGGCGCATTCAAGTCCATGTGCAGCCGCGGCTGGGCGTACATTGTAAAGGCCGCTACCATCATCCTCCTCTGCAACATGGCAGTACAGCTCATGCAGACCTTCACCTGGTCCTTCGCCGTTGCGGAAATTGCGGATGAATCCATCCTTGCTTCCATCGCACGTCCCTTCGCATACCTCCTCGTTCCGATCATCGGCGTTCTCAGCTGGCAGATGGCTGCTGCGGCTGTTACCGGCTTCATCGCTAAGGAAAACGTCGTTGGTACTCTCGCCGTTTGCTTTGTCGGCCTTGAAAACCTCATCGACACCGAAGAACTCGCCCTCATGGAAGGCGCAGGTTCCGAAGTGGCAGGCATCATGGCAATCACCAAGGTTGCTGCTCTCGCATATCTGATGTTCAACCTCTACACTCCCCCGTGCTTCGCCGCAATCGGTGCAATGAACGCGGAAATGAAGTCCGCGAAGTGGGTATGGGGCGGTATCGGTCTCCAGCTCGCAACCGGCTACACCGTAGCTTACCTTGTTTACACCATCGGCACCATCGTTACCGGCGGCGCGCTGAATGTCGGTGCGGCAATCGCAGGTCTCGTTGCGGTTCTCGCTATGGCAGGTGCGGTCATCGCAATCATCAACAATACCAACAAGAAGCTGAAAGCGGAATACGCACTCAGCAAGTAATTTATGATTGATTTTATACTTATCGTAATTTTACTCGGTATCGCCGCTGCAATCGTGTTCTATCTCTATAGAGAAAAGAAACGCGGCATCACCTGCGTCGGATGCCCTCATGCGAAACAATGCGCAAAGTCGAAATCCGGCGGATGCAGCTGCAGCGGAGCAAAAGAAAAGAAGTAATTCCACCTGAGGGGATGTGACTCTGAAAGCGCATCCCCTCATTCTGAAAACGGAGGTTAGTAATGACTAACACCCCTTGTATAACCGCTGCCCATGTCCGATATCTTCTGGCAATCAAACGATTGTACACCGAAAAAGGGCTGTACAGTTCCGAGATTGCCAAAGAACTCGGTGTGACAAAACCTACTGTCCACAATATGATGGATGTGTTTCTGGAACGGAATTACATCTATAAAGAGCCGCAGGGCCCGGTTTATCTGACAAAATACGGAATGCGTGTTGCAGATGAATATGAACTGTATTATCACAAAATAAGAGATGTCCTCTTTTCAGACAGAAAAATCGATCACACCGCAGAGACTGCAATCTGCGCTCTGCTGGGAGAACTGTCCGAAGAAAATCTCGGTATTCTCGCGCAGGAAATCGAATTGTCTGCTGCAATGTAGGAGAAAATCATGACCGATATCATTATCATTGCCGTTGTTATTGTGATCGCCGCAATCGGTATCCGCTCAACAATCAAGCATTTCAAGGGGCAGGGCGGATGCTGCGGAGGCGGCGGCTACAGACACCGGAAGAAAAAACTGAAAAATATCCTGTATACAAAAACGTTTACAGTGGACGGTATGCACTGTGATCACTGCAAAAACCGTGTGGAAGAAGTGGTCAATGATATGGCAGGGATCGCCGGTAAAGTTGACCTGAAGAAAGGCGAACTGACCGTTTCCTATGCCGAAAAAGTGAATGACGAACGAATCATCGCAAGAATTGAAAAAGCAGGATATACCGTAACCGGCTGCAAAGGATAAGTGAATGCTGACACACACGCCAACCACCCCGGAAAAAAGTATGTACGGTGAGAACATTGAGGTAGTCTCACGGGAATCAGACTGCACCGTCTACCACATAACCGACGCACCGGAAGAATCCCGTATTACTGCTTATACCGTATTTCCCGGAATTCAGATTGTCTATCGGGATATTCACTCCCCAAACTGCCGGATCCGTCAGAAAACCACGAATGTGATTCTGGAAATCAGCCACTGCCGTGAAGGGCGGCTGGAATATGAAGCGGATGACACCTGCTGTTATCTGATGCCGGGCGATATTGCCATTATGCACCGTCACAGTGCGGACTATTCTGCCCTCTTTCCACTGCAGCATTATCACGGGATCAGTGTCATTGTTGACCTGTCGGAAACGCCCCGCTGCTTATCCTGCTTTCTTGCGGATGTCACGGTATCTCCACACGATCTTGCGGACAAATTCTGTTCCGACAGACCGTTCTTTGTTGCCCGTTCGGGACCGAGGATAGAGCATATTTTTTCAGAGCTGTATCAGGTTCCCGAAGAACTGAAACAGGGATATTTCAAAGTCAAGGTACTGGAACTGATGCTGTTTCTGAGCGCACTCCCCATGGATACGGATGAAACACCGTCCCGAAGCTGTCCCCGTCCGCACGTTGTTCTTGCGAAGAATGTGCATCATTATCTGACCGAACACATTTCCGACAGAATCACACTGGAGCAGCTGTCCTCTGTTTTTCACATTTCGGGAACTACGATCAAGAACAGCTTCCGGACCGTATACGGAGTATCTGTGTACAATTTCATCCGAACCAAGAAAATGCAGATGGCAGCGGAACTGCTTCTGCACAGTGATCTGACAATCATGGATATTGCAGGGCAGTTCGGATATGACAATGCCAGCAAGTTTTCGGGTGCCTTCAAAGATGTCTTGGGTCTTTCTCCGAGCGAATACAGAATCGTACGTAAATAAACAGAATGATTGTCTGAATGGAGCCGCATTCTCTCTTTTTGGAGTGGATGCAGTTCCATTTTCTTTGGTATAATACTTTCACAGAAACGCCGGACGGCGTAATTGGAATACGTATCAGTTAGCGGCAGCTAACCTCAAGACAAGGAGATGAATGTATGAGTATCGTGATTTTAGGCGGAAACGAATGTATGGCCAGACAGTATGTAGACCTGTGCGGAAAATATAAATGCAAGGCGAAGGTATATCCGAAGATGTCAAACAGTGTGAGAAACATCGGATGTCCCGATCTTCTGGTTCTGTTCACCAACACTATATCTCATAAAATGGTCCACTGTGTTCTCGGAGATCTGGACAGTCGCACACGGATTGCCCGCTCTCACAGCAGCTCCATGGCGGCACTGAAAGGGATTCTGGAAGAACACGTCGGCTGAAGAACAGTGAACAGCATGGATACGGATATCCGGCAGTAACCTGCCCGATATATATTTTGGATTTATTTTGAAAGGTTGGTATATACCATGAGCAAAGTCGCAGTAGTATATTGGAGCGGCACAGGAAACACGGAGGCAATGGCAAACGCCGTTCTCGACGGAGCAAAGGAGGCAGGTGCGGAAGTGGTTCTTCTAACTGCCGCTGAATTTAATGCAGACGCCATGGATGCTTATGACGCTGTTGCATTCGGCTGCCCGTCCATGGGCGCGGAAGAGCTGGAGGAAGAAGAATTTGCGCCGATGTTCGATGCGTGTGAGGCAAAACTCTCCGGCAAGAAAATCGCTCTGTTCGGCTCCTATGGTTGGGGTGACGGCGAGTGGATGCGTACATGGGAAGAACGCTGCATCGGTGCAGGTGCGGTGATGGCGTGTGATTTTGTGATCTGCAATGAAGCACCGGATGCGGACGCAGTGACAGCGTGTGAACAGCTGGGTGCTGCACTGGCATAAAAAAGGATACATTCTCCTGTTTTTCCTGAAAAGCGGGTGTTCCTACAGCATACGAAATGTCTGGAAACACTCGCTTTTTTCCGTTTGTTTTTCTTCTGTCTATTCAAAAATTGTTCTTACGGAATTGACAATACAGTAAAAATCTGATATAATATCCCTCAGTTAGCAGATGCTAATCACCGTGGTTGCATCTTTTTTCTTCACAGTTCAGTTAGCACAAACTAACTGTTTCCCCGAGGTGATAGTATGATTGACAAAAGCCTTCTCCGATTGCTTGGAGAAAACAAAAAGTATATCATTTACACGGTCGCTTTGATGGTGGTCGGATTGTTTGCAAATGTAGGCACAACCGCCTCGATCTGCTGGGCGATCCATCTTGCCATCCATTATGATGAATACAGCGGTGGTGCATTCGTTTTCCTGTGGCCTGCTGTGTGTGCGGCGGTCGGAATTGCGGTAAGATACACGATCTCCCGCCTTGTGGGTGATCTCAGGGACATCCTCGGCAGAAAGGTCAAGAAAGATCTTCGCGGACGTGTTTACAACAAAATCGTCCGGCTCGGTGTGCGTTCTACCGACGGCATGAGCATGGCAGGGCTGACGCAGGTTTCCATGGAAGGTGTGGAGCAGCTTGACCTCTATTATTCCTCCTACATTCCGCAGTTTTTCTATGCAATGATTGCTCCCTTCCTTCTGTTCGGCATCACGGTCGGTATACAGTGGCAGGTCGCTCTCGTTCTGCTTTGCTGCGTTCCGCTGATTCCCGTCTCCATCATCGTCGTATCCAGATGGGCAAAGCGGATTTTCGCAAAATACTGGGGTAAGTACACCTCGATGGGGGACTCCTTCCTCGACAGCGTACAGGGATTAAAGGAGCTGAAAATCTTCAAGGCCGACGAAGCACAGCACGCAAAGATGAACGAAACCAGCGAGGATTTCCGCAGGATCACCATGAAAGTCCTCGTCATGCAGCTTGCCAGCACCACCATTATGGATCTGGTGGCATACGGCGGCGCGGGGCTTGGGATTGCCATGTCTATCCTTGCCGTAACAAAGTGGGGCTTGTCTCCTGTGGCGGCACTGTTCCTCATTCTCGTTGCGGTGGACTTCTTCCTTCCGCTTCGTGCCTTCGGCTCGGCATTCCATATTGCCATGAACGGCGCATCTGCCGGAAAGAAGATCCTCTCGCTTCTGGAACAGCCCGATCCCGTCTGGGGTGAAGAATCGGTTGAAGATACCGAACTCAAGGTCGCTAACGTGACCTTCTCCTACGACGGAAAGCGTGACGTACTGAAGAACGTGACGATGACCTTCCCGAAAACCGGCATGACCTCTGTTGTCGGTGAATCGGGATGCGGAAAATCCACCGTTGTGAATCTGCTGTCCGGTGCGTTCCGTCCGAAATCGGGGGCTGTAACGGTTGGGGGAAAGGCCCTCGAAAACCTTTCCCGTGAGTCCTATTACGCACACCTTGCGGTTGTCAGTTACAATACCTATATTTTCAACGAAACGGTACGTGCAAACTTTATGCTGGCGAACCCAAACGTGACCGACAAAGAAATCTATGACGTTCTTGAAAAGGTCAACCTTGCAGACTTTATCCGTGAAAATGGGGGGCTGGACAAAAGGATTGCCGAGGATGCCTCCAATATATCCGGAGGTCAGAAGCAACGGCTTGCACTTGCGGTCAGCCTTGTGGCAAATAAGGATATCTACATATTCGATGAAGCCACCAGCAACATTGACATTGAGAGCGAAGCCATCATTATGGCAAATATCAAGGCTCTTTCGAGAGAAAAAGCAGTTATCGTGATTTCCCACCGCCTTGCCAATGTGGTGACCTCCGACCTGATTTACTATATGGAAGCGGGCGAACAGAAGGAAAGCGGAACACACGGCGAACTGATGAAAAAAGACGGCGGCTACGCAAAACTCTATATCACACAGAAGAACCTTGAAGAAGGCTATGCGGAGGTGAATGGATAATGAAAAAGCAAAAACTTCGCAGAAACGGGGCTGTCATCATGGCGAATCTCATTCTCCTTCTCGGCAGTCTTGCATGGATCATGATTCTGGCTGTTATCAACGGCTCGGTCGGATTCCTCTGCGCTATGGGTGTAACACTGATGGGAGCCGTCGGCGCTGCCAAAGCACTGGGGGAAGTAATCCCGCTCTCCTACGGACTGATCATCGGTCTTGCCATAGGATGCGGTGTCCTTCGCGGTCTGCTTCGTTATCTGGAGCAGTACAGTAACCACTATATCGCATTCCGTCTGCTTGCGGTACTCCGTGACAAGATTTTCGGAGCACTCCGTACACTTTGTCCTGCAAAGCTCGAAAGCAAACAAAAAGGTTCGATCATCGCCATGATTACCTCGGATATTGAAACTCTTGAAGTGTTCTACGCACACACAATCTCACCCATCTGTATTGCAGTAATCGTGTCGGCCTGTATTTTCCTGTTCGTCGGATTTGTTTCAAGCTGGTATCTCGCATGGATCGCACTTCTCGGATATATTACCATCGGCGTGATTGTACCGCTGATATCATCCGGCAGACTCAAGGCTTCCGGTGTGAGATACCGTGCGGAATTTGCATCCTTCAATGCTTACTTTCTTGACAGCATCAAAGGGATCAGGGATATTGTTCTGAATAATGCAGGCGAAGAACGAAAGAAAGAGGTCAACGACCGTTCCGATCTTCTGCTCCGTGAAACCAAGACGATGAAGCACGATATTACCAAAGCAAGTGCGGCAACGGAACTCTGTGTATCGCTGTTCATCCTCGCAAGTCTCGCAGTCGGCATCGCGCTTGTCGCCGCAGATATGCTCTCCATCGGCAGAATGGTCATCGGCGTGGTTGCGGTGTTCGGCTCATTCGGACCTGTGATTGCGATCTCTGCTTTGCCCGGAAACCTCACACAAACCTTCGCATCGGGCGACCGTGTGCTGAATCTGCTTGCGGAAGAGCCGGCAGTAAAGCCTGTGGAAAACGGCCAAAAGATTGTCTATGATCATCTCAAAGTTACCGATCTGTCTTTCTCCTATGACGGCGAAACCGAGGTGCTTTCCGACATTTGTATGTACGCCGAAAAGGGCGAGATCATCGGCATCGTCGGGGAATCGGGATGCGGGAAATCTACCTTTCTCAAGCTTTTACTTCGCTTCTGGCAGAAGAGCCACGGCAAGATCGAGTTTAACGATATTGACATTGACGCCCTCGACGGTGACTGCCTGCTCGACAACGTAACGATGGTCAGCCAGGCAACCTATCTCTTTGACGAAACCATCGAAGATAACCTCCGTATTGCAAAGCCGGATGCAGCACAGGAAGAAATCGAAGCTGCCTGCAAGTCAGCATCTATTCACGATTTCATCCTCACACTCCCCGACGGCTACAAAACCCGTGTCGGCGCACTGGGAGATAACCTTTCGGCAGGTGAGAAGCAGCGCATCGGACTTGCAAGAGCGTTCCTGCGCGGAAGTGAGCTGATCCTGCTTGACGAACCCACCTCCAACGTGGACAGCATCAACGAAGGAATTATCCTCAAGGCTCTCAGGGAGCAGAAAAACAGGAAAAGCATCATTCTCGTCTCCCACCGTGAGTCGACAATGGCGATTGCTGACCGTATTTATCATGTGGAAGGAGGCAGAATGTATGAACAGACAGAAAATTGAATCCAAACGCGAGCGTGAGAAGAAAACAGTAGCCATGATGATCCGTCTCTACTGTCGGAAAAAGCACGGTTCAAAAGAGCTTTGTCCCGAATGTGAGGCACTGATCCAGTATGCCATGGTGCGGAGCGACAAATGCCCGTTCATGGAGACGAAAACCTTCTGCTCCAACTGCCGGGTACATTGCTACAAGCCGGAAATGCGTGAGAAAATCCGGGCGGTCATGCGGTTTTCGGGTCCCCGCATGATTTTCAGCCATCCCGTTATGGCTGTCCGTCACGTCATGGAAAGCCGACTTGAACGCAAACGTACAAGTCCAAAAGATAATGAAACGATTGGAGAAAGAAGATAATGAAAATTAAGAGAATTCTATGGCTCATCCTCGGCTTCATCGGCGTCGGACTCGGTGCGGTCGGCGCGGTTGTACCCATGCTTCCGGCGTTTCCGTTCCTGATGCTGGCACTGCTCGGATTCGGCAAAAGTTCGGAAAGACTGCATACATGGTTCATCGGTACAAAGCTGTACAAGGACAATCTGGAATCCTTTGTCAGAGGTCAGGGAATGACGAAAAAGACCAAGATCCGGATTATGGTGACGGTTACCCTTCTGATGGCGTTCGGGTTCTTCATGATGTTCCGGAAGGATCTGTTTATCCCCTGCGCAATTCTCGCCGGAGTCTGGCTGTTCCATACCCTGTATTTTGCCTTTGGCGTGAAGAAATATGTACCGGCTGAACAAAAAGAAATCACAGAAGTTCAATAAAGAAATTTACTGCAGGCAGCCGGATGTTTCCACCCGACCACCTGCGGTCGTCATCTATTTATACCATACCTTTTACTACCGGAGCCAGCAATACTCTTCCCGTCCCGCGATACACATTCACAAGTCCCTCTCCGGATGCAGCGGAACCTACCAGCGTCTTTCCGGAGCGTTCCACTGTAAACTCCAGGCTGCCGCTCCATGCAATTGCCATATTGCCGTCCACCTTCAGCACATCGTTGTCGAGATTAATTTCCACCAACTCTTCCTTCGGACAGGGTGACTCCAGACACAGAATTCCGTGTCCGATAATACCCAAATTGAACAGCCCTTCGTTTCCGGCAACAGCGGAAGAAATATTGGAACGAGCCACTGCCTTATGCTTTAGTGCAGCATCACAGGCAAGGAACAAACCGTCGTCCAACACAATAGAGCCGTTCCAGTCTGCCAGATCGACGAGCAGAATATGTTTGTATGTCGGTTCAAGTACCAGAGTCCCGTTGCCGGTGTATTCGGGTTTGATAGCAGATTCTCCGGTCACACTGCCGCGGATGGCTTTACCGAAGAGATCTTCCACACCCTTCACCCCGGTGGTAGCGTTGACATTACCAACTGTCCACTGCATCGCTCCGGCCTGCAGGATGATGTCCGACTGGCTGAGGTCACAGATCACCTGACGCTTACGGACATTCATAGCGTTGCAGTAGTAAGCAATCAGTGATTCGGACGGCATGACACTCAGATCGCGCTGGTATTCGATGACAGTGAATGCTCCGAGTTTGTTGATTACCTTGATGTCATCATTATTGAGAAAGTTTTTGATTTCGTACATGGTTGTATTCCTTTCGTTTATATGAATAATACATAAAGCCTTCATTTCTTCAACACTAGAGAAATGAAGGCTTTATTTTTATCTATCATGGCTTACCGAAAATGAATTTCTCAATGAATCATTCGGTGTACCTTTTTACTGAACATCACAGCCGCAACCCTGCAAGAACAGCATACTTCTCCGGTTCATCCGTACTCTTGCCCCATCTGTGCCACTGGAGACCAAGACTCTTCCAGAACGGAAGAAGATCATCTTTTCCGCTGAACAGAATCTGCTTCACTCCTTTTTCTTTTGCAGTCTTTACAGCTTCACATACAAGAGCGCTTCCGATAGCGTTCCGGCGCATTTCCGGTTCTACATAAACTGTACCTTGAATCATGATCCCATCAAGTGGCGGAAACATCATTTCATACCGCATCATGACATAGCCGACAATACGGTTATCGTTGTCAAATGCCGCAAATCCGAACAACTCATCTTTGTGTTGGCTGTAATACTTTTCATTGGACGGAATCAGATATTTTTCGCAGATGTATACTAAATCCTCCCGTTTCGCACGTCCTATTCTTGCAGGAATCGAAATACTTTTCTCTTCATACACACACTCATTTACATTAGAAAACATAATATGCGAATAGTTACCGAATCCGCTTTCATTCCATTCATCTGCTACTTTTGGCTTACCAGTTTTTGAAAAACAGAAACCAAGACTATCCCAAAACATGGTGGATGCTTCTGTTGGGTTTGCAAATCCACCCATGTCACTGGCACCATTTTCTTCAGCTCTGTGACGGAGTTAAAGGAATAAAGACCTGCCAATTCCCTGTCGTCTGTATTCAGGTTTTACCCACAGGGACGCAATAAACCAGCTCTCCAGCACATCTTCTCTCGGTCTTCCAGTGATGAATCCGATGATCTCTCCGGAAGACTTTTCAACTGCGGCAAAGATATGATGAAATTCTCTGTTCTTTTGGATGCGGTAACGGTTTTCGAAAATATACTTGTGAATGACAACGAATAATTGAGCCATGTGTGCATGAATTTTTGAGCCACCCATAATTCTTATACGGACAAGCGTGATTTCATAATAAACTGAGATATGGGGAACCAATTCTCGGGATTGGGTCCCCATATTGGCATTTT
>JBGVOJ010000781.1:0-2695 GCA_045126415.1 Eubacteriales bacterium
CGGGCTGATCGGACACATATCCGGCGTCTCCGTGAGGATCGGCTGCGGAGGTGAGGGGGACATAATCCACTCTCCATGACCCGATGGGCAGTTCGGTTTCTGCGGACACGCTGACTGCCAGACAGGAAGTTCCTTCCGGCGCACGGTATAATGCCTGAAAAGAATACATCTCATTTTTCAGCATGGAGCCGTGGGAGACGGTTCTGCGGTCAATTCCGTCCGGACCGTGTCCGGGAAGATGTTTGTACTGGGATGAAACGATTTTCAGGAGACCGGCCATATTTTTCCCTCCCTTTGTGTTATAGGTTGATATATAGTTGAATTGTCAGTCTTTTATAATATTGTACCATGATTCCGGTTTTTTAACAAGTGTGAGGAACAAAGCAATAGGTCATGGATATTTATTTTAATCGATACCTTTTGGACACTTCATATTGACAATGTACCCGAGTTGTGTTATTTTTATAGTGATACGATTTCTCAAATACAAATCATTCACAGGAGGCATGTTATGCACAGATTGAAGAAAATCGGTACCCTTCGAGCTCGGAAACCATGGGAATTCCAGCAGTCACGACTCGGTATCGGGTTTGAAAAACTGGACCGCGCGGTATTTGATCCGGAAAAAGCTTACGACAAGCTGGCGGATATCGGCGTGAAGTGGATTCGTCTCCAGTCCGGCTGGCAGAGAACGGAACGATCCCCCGGTGTGTACGATTTCGACTGGCTGGATTCCATCGTGGACAACCTGATCCGACGCGGTATGCAGCCATGGATGTGCCTGTGCTATGGCAACGAACTATACGATGAGCGTGCGAAAACAATCTTCGGCGCAGTGGGATGTCCTCCCATTCATACGGAAGAACAGCGTACGGCATGGTACAATTACGTCAAAGCTGTCGCAGAGCATTACGCGGGACGTGTGAATGCCTTTGAAATCTGGAACGAACCGGATGGAAACTGGTGCTGGAAACACGGCGTCAATGCCACGGAATACGGTGAATTTTCGGTAAACACAGCCAAAGCACTCCGTGCCGGGAACCCGGACACATACATCATCGGCGGTGCGCTGTGTCTCAATCCCTGCGCATTCCTGCACAAAGCCATGCAGACCGGGATGGGAGATGTGCTGGACGCGCTGTCCTTCCATGAATATGTATACGACGAAGGTCTGGTAAAAGAAAAAGTCCGTGCCCTCCGCGGAATCGCAAATTTCTGGAACCCGAAACTGGAAATCATTCAGGGAGAATCGGGCGCGCAGTCCAGACCCGACGGTCACGGCGCACTGAAGGAAGGAAACTGGACACCGGAACGTCAGGCGAAAATACTCCTGCGGCATATGACCGCCGATCTGCTCTGCGGCGTGAAGTTCACATCCTTTTTCACCTGTGTTGACATGATCGAAGCACTCAACGGTACGGTGGGCGACAAGGCTTCCTATCTGGATTACGGATATTTCGGCGTGCTGGGAGCGGATTTTGATGAAAACGGTTTCTCCACCGGGGATTATGTGCCGAAGAAATCCTATTATGCCCTGCAGAATCTGAATGCGGTACTGGGTGGAACGCTCCTCAACATAGATCTTCCTGTGACCGTAAACAAAGAATCTTCCGCTATGACCGGATGGGCACCTGCGCTCAGCGCATGCGATGTGACCTCGGGCGGATTCCGGCTGGACAACGGCGCATATGCCCTCGCCTACTGGTACCCCGCCAACCTGATGACTACGGATTACACAGGGACGGTAACCATGAGTGAATCGGTGTCCGACGAAGTGCATCTGGTTGACCCCATGGACGGAAGTGTATACGAACTTCCCGAATCCATGATCCACCACGACGGATTCGGCTCCTGCAGACTGATCCATATTCCGATCAAAGATTATCCTATGTTTCTCATTTTCGGTGAACTGCCGGCGATGAACGAAGATACATTCCTCTCAGCTGGCAGATGATATTCTTTTTTACAACATCTTCTTCCGCAACCATTCCTGCAGTACAGGCGTGTCCAGCGGGATATAGTGTTCCCCATCGATCACGGTGATTCCGCAGCCGAATCGGTCGGCGAACTTTCTCATCGTTTCCTCCGGCTGCAGAGCGTCTCCGCGAGCGTACAGGATCTCGGTCGGTGTGTCCCAACAGCTGATGGGCTGATAGGCGGCGTAGGCGTAGAAGTCCCAGACGATCATTTCTCCGTCAGCATCCGGCAGGGACTGCTTCCAGCCAAGGTCGCTTGCCGTGATGCCGGCTTTCGCCATCTTGTCCTCGATCAGCAGCCGCATATCTACGATGGGGGAGAGGAACAGACACCGTTCAAACCGATCAAACCGGAAAGTACGCATCAGGAACCAGGCGGACATGCTTACCGCACAGAACACTATATGGGCATACCGTTCCCGGAGCCATCGTACTACTGCCTGCCATTCGGGGATCACCACCCAGGGAAAGCATTTCTTGCGGGCACCGCTGGAGGTCAGGTCATACAGATCTCCGGCTCTTTCCCCATGTTCCGGCAGGTCTACGGCCAGAATCTGCCAGCCTGCTTCCTGCAGGAGAGGTGCCAAAGGCAGCGCTTCCTCCTTTCTGCCGTACTTGCCATGGAGGTACAGGACGATTTTATCGGAAGCTTCCCCATACAGTACAGCGGGGATCCCGTTGATACGCAGTGTTTCGGTTTTCATGATATTGAGTCCTTT
>JBGVOJ010000782.1:0-5722 GCA_045126415.1 Eubacteriales bacterium
CTCGCCGACAGTTTCACCGTTGAGATATTCTCTGGTACCGCAATTCTGACCGATATCTTCGTCCGCCCATTCGTGGGTGATATATACACCCGGGAACATTCCGGTCAGTTCTGCGAGAATCGGATGGGGAGCCGACCATGCTGTCTGGAATCCGATGGTATTTCCGTCACGGGAAAAGCTGTAAGCATTCCATTTCGTTCCCCAGTTTTCGATACTCCAGTCGTACCAGTTGTTCTTGCCGTAGATTTTCTTTTCTTCGATTCCAAGCAATCCCTTGAAAATATGATCCGGCATCGGAATGATTTTGTTGAAATCTACTGTACCTGGACCGAAATTCCCGTTTTCACCGCTGTCCTTCTGGATTGCGGTCAGGATTTCATTGAGTTTTTCTTCGGAACAGTCGAATGTGATTCTGTTTTGAATGTGATTCGGCATCAGCATCCTCCTTCCAAACTTTTATTGATGAGATACTGCAGATATTCCGTGAAGGTTTCATCAATATCCTCACGGCAATTGATCTTCTGGCAGAACAGCAGGAAATAGTACACCGCTTCCGGATCGTCGCCGATGGATACCGCCACATAATCGTCCGTCATGGGATTGCGGAAGATGCACTTTTCCAAAGCCAGCCAACGTCGGAAGTTCCGGTCCCGGTCAAAGAAGGATTCCGCAACGGCGTTCATGAAGTTATCGGCATCCCGCTTCCACTTCATGTCGCCTGTGATTCGCTGACGGACAATTCTTCTGGCAGCATCCTTATATCGAACATACCCGTGACAGAACTGTTTGAAGGTCATTACAGAATCGTCAGTCATGAGCATTCCTCCAACTTCTGAATTTCGGCAAGCAGTTTCAGTCCTACGGCAGTCACCACATTGGCGGTCACGGAATTGCCAGCCATCTTATAGAGCTGTGATTCTGGTATACCGATCTCAACCAGTTTATAAAACTGTTCATCGGTATATCCCTGCAAGCGGAAGCATTCAATCGGCATCAGTCTGCGAACACGACCACTATATTCCACACCGTGTCTGTCCACAGTAGTGAGAGTAAACATCGGCTCATCCGGCTCCTTCATTCTCCTGCCATTCTGCCGTGTCTTATCTTTTGCGGGATTTAATACCGCCCTTGCGCCGGTGACGAGAACGCCGGAATGCTCTCCTTTCCGATGGCTTATACCCGCGTCCTGCCTTGTTGTGATACATCGCGCTTCGTGTGTAACGATAGGGTTTGGGTTCAAATCGACGCAGTAAAGCCCCGTTTTCGCTCCCCAACCGCCACCTTGACTTGTCAAACATGTGCTTGCTCCTTCTGTGCTGTAGATGCGCTGCCCCTGTCCTCCGGGTACAAGCTGGACAAGAGGCGTTCCATTGCTCTGTGGGACAGGAAATATTTTTCCGGACAGTCGGCTATCAAGATATCCGACAATGTACACCCTCCTTCGCTGCTGCGGGACTCCGTGATTCGCGCTGTTAAGCACACACCATTCAAGAGAATACCCCAGCTCATGAATCGCGGCGAGGATAGTGCCGAATGTCTGCCCGTTTTCGTGATTGAGTAACCCCGGGACGTTTTCAAGTAGAAGATAAGCAGGTCGCCGGGCTTGAGCCACTCGCACGATTTCATGAAAGAGAGTACCTCGGGTATCAGCGAAGCCGAGTCTTCTGCCGCTGACCGAAAACGGCTGGCAAGGGAAGCCGGCGCAGATGAGGTCGATGTCGGGAAGTTCATCGGTTCGGATTGCTCTTGCATCATCACAAAAATATTCACCGTCCGTTTCGTATAAGGCTCTGTAGGCTTTCTGAGCATATTTATCAATCTCACACCAGCCTACAGGCATAAAAAAATCGCCGGTGTTTGCAAGTCCTGATCGGAACCCGCCCGCACCGGCGAACATATCAAAATATCGTATTTTCTTCACTCAAGCTTTACCTCATTAGTCTGCTCCCTTCCGACCGCATAGTCCAGCATTTCCTTTACTTCGTCGGGGCATCTGCTCCAATCGACGTGATGGTCACGTTCCAGTTCGGGTGTGTACCAGTAGTCGTATACACCGATCTGATGGAGGATTTCCCGTGCATCTTCCTGATTTTCGTTTCCGTCAACAGCTCCCTGCGGAGTAAAGAAAACCGTTCCCCAATGCTCGCCGGAAGAGGAAGCATCCAATTCAAGCAGAGCCACATAAACGGTCTCATTTTCCCCTTTGATCACACCGGGTACAGTGACAAATCCGTAATCGTCATCAAGGGAATCTGTTCCGTAGACTTCCACGAATTTTTCGTGAAGGGATTTCAGAAGTTCCATCGGAGCATCCATATTGTTGTCTGCGTAGGCTTTACAAATGCTGTTCCAGTCTGTGTAAGCAAGAACTTCATCGTTTACCTTGTCAAAGAATTCGGTCTGCAGCTTCTGACTCTTTTCATCGAGAAGCTCCTGAATGGTCAGAACACGGAAATTGTCCTCGCCGGGAACCAGTCCGAGATGTCTGCCGTTATCGAAATCGCAGTGGATCGTACCGATATCGTCCACGACTTTTACCGTTCCGCGGGTTCCGTCGGGGATCGGATGGGGATCACTGCCCATGTGCTGGAGTTCGATGCGGGTACCGGTCGGGTACAGGGATTTGTATCGTTCTGCCAGTTTTCTGAGTTTATCAAATTCGTTCATGTCGTTGTCCTCCGTAAAATCAATGATATTGAATCCCTGCGGCAGCGGATCGAAGTCTTCCACGAAATCCAGCGGTATGGTTTCGCCGTTTTCGTCACGGAACACATTCACCACCATCGGGGTTCCGTAGTAGTTATCTTCCTTCACTCTCTCGAGAAATTCGGATTCGGTGTAAAAGTGGCAGCTTTCGCCGATGCTGCCGTCGGTGTGGAGATAGTCGATTCTGGCGATAGGACGATTGTTACTCATACCATACCTTTCGTCACAGGTGCCAGAAGCACTTTACCGGTTCCGCGATACACATTCATAAGCCCTTCGCCAGACGCAGCCGAACCGATCAGAGTCTTGCCGGAGCGTTCAACCGTGAAGTCCAGGCTTCCACTCCACGCAATCGCCATATCGCCGTCCACCTTCAGCACATCGTTGTCGAGGGTGATCTCCACCAGTTCCTCCTTCGGACAGGGAGATTCCAGACACAGAATTCCACGACCGATAATGCCGAGGTTGAACAGTCCCTCATTTCCGGCAACAGCGGAGGAAATGTTGGACCGAGCCACAGCCTTATGCTTCAGTGTAGCATCACAGGCAAGAAACAGACCGTCATCCAGAACGATGGAACTGTTCCAGTCCGCAAGATCGACGAGGAGAATATGCTTGTAGGTCGGTTCGAGAACCAGTGTACCGTCGCCGGTGTATTCAGGTTTGATAGCGGATTCTCCTGTCACACTGCCGCGGATTGCCTTGCCGAAAAGATCACCGACACCCTTCACACCAGTGGTAGCGTTTACATTGCCCACAGTCCACTGCATTGCTCCCGCCTGCAGGATGATGTCGGACTGGCTGAGATCGCAGATCACCTGACGCTTGCGGACGTTCATGGCGTTGCAGTAGTAAGCAATCAGCGATTCGGACGGCATCACGCTCAGATCCCGCTGGTATTCGATGACGGTGAATGCACCGAGTTTGTTAATGACTTTGATATCGTCGTTCCCGATGAAATTTTTGATGTTATACATAATGGATTCCTTTCTTCACATAAATTTTTTCATACTTTCATTCCATCGACATTCCGTTATGCAGTGTCTGAAGGTATTCGTCAAACTCGTCACTGTTCAGCATGAAATATTCCTCACCGGCGTGCCAAAAGCTGACGTACATATCGCCGTCTTCCACACGGATTTCACGCTGTTCAAGAGACTCACCAAGGCCGTCCGAACACTGACCGGTCAGATAATCCTTGATTTCGGTATCTTCTTCGGGAGTGAGTGCTTCATTCAGTTCAACTCGGATACATCCATACAGGATTCCGTCCACATTCTGTGTGCTGAAATGAATCTCTTTCAGTTTAGCTGACACAGAGTTTGATCCGTCGAAATATTCGGCGAGGTTTTCAGCATCACGGGATTCTTCTTTCTTGATCAGATCGCGGATTTTGTCTTCATACACCGCAAGATAGTTGCCGTCGTACTCGTCTGGGTAATCTTCGAGATCACCGTAATCATTGCGGGGATAGACCATTGCTGAGAGCGGACAATAGTAATGTTCTGTAACATCCTGTTCTCTCCGCTGCATCATCAGCTGACCGAATTCCTGTAGAGAGTTAACCTTATCCTGAAGTACAGCTTCCATGATGTCCTGTTTGTTCGCATAAGGCATATTCTGATACATTTCGCAGAAGCTGTTGACCAGTGAAAGCGTATCCTCCACAGAAATAACAGAAGCGAGCTTCTTTCCAAACTCGCTTTCTCCGAAGATTTTAACTATGATGGGGATGTTTTCTTCATCCACACATTTGATTTCATGTGCGGGAGCACGGATTCCGACAGAGGCAAGGTGTTCTGCCATCGTCATTCTCCTGCACGGGAATTCCATAATGAGGGTGTTGTTTTTATGTTCGATAATTGCGTAAAGCATAAATCCTCCTTCAGTTTTGATTGAGTACACCGATTCCGAATCGGCGGATCGCCAGTGCATTGCAGATGATACCGAACATCTTCGGTGAAATCAGCTGTTCATCAGCAAGATCGCCGATGGTGATGTGCTTGGTACCGAGGTACAAATCTTTGGCACAGCAGAACAGAGTGTAGGCTTTTTCATCCACCGATCCGAGGTTCATCCTATCAAAATGGATGCAGTTTTTCTCAACCTGATTCTGTACCCTGCGCCATAGCTGGGTATCGGCTGTAAGCAGATAGACGGCAGATATAAGTTTGTAATTTTCTCTGTCGATTCTTTCGAGCGTTTTCTTGAAGTCACTTTCGTGCTTCTTTCCAAAATAATTCATGTTGGCATTCTCACTTTCTCTGATAAATGAAGAAAGCCGTTCTCTTAACTTACTGTTTCGTATGTTCATGAAAACGGCATCCATTATCTGTTTCTTTGTGGCAGTACCGAATTTGATCTTTTCCCGAATAAACGGACAGGTGGGAAGATCGCAGTTCTTCCTTCTGTAATAGCAGCAGAGATCACATTCAGTTTCTTCTTTTGTTTCGCTGCGGATGATAACATACATTCCGTGTCCTCTCGGAAGAAAATTCGGTATCATTCGCATCGTAACTTCATATGGAAAGATCGGCGTGTAAGCCGTAAAATACATTTTGATCAGTCCTTTCTGTGAAATGAAAAAAGCCGGTCGATTTTAAGATTTTTATCTCAAAACGACCGGCTATATGTCAAATATTCAATTAAACGCAAAAAAAGACCCTTGAATTTCTTCAAAGGTCTTTGGCTCCCCAGACAGGGCTCGAACCTGTAACCCTTCGGTTAACAGCCGAATGCTCTACCATTGAGCTACTGAGGAATGTGAATCCTGCGCTTTTGGCACATGATTCTATTTAGTTTTCATCCCAACCGCTTTGCTCAATCACTTTGTAACACCAACTGTATCAACCGTTGTCACTCGATTTGTATCAAGCGACACCGCGGTTAACAGCCGCGTGCTCTGCCAACTGAGCTATGGAGGAATGAGAAAGAGGTCAGGCTGGAATGTCTGACCTCAGATGTTGGCGAGTACTTATCTTCCCGGGCCGTCGCCAGCCAAGTATTGTCAGCACGA
>JBGVOJ010000783.1:0-6178 GCA_045126415.1 Eubacteriales bacterium
GGAAGCTCTGTTTATTGGATTCACCCATCCCGACAGGTTCGGTTATGTCGGCGCCGCCTGCCCCGCGCCAGGGCTGACGCCGCTTGCGGATTCTCCCGCGCATCCCGGACAGATGCCGGAAGACGCCCTGCGGTTTGAGGGGCCGCATCTGCTCATGCTCAGTGCTTCCAAAGCGGACGGCGTGGTCGGACGCTTCCCTGCGTCCTATCACGAGATGCTTCTGCGGAACCATACCGTCCATTTCTGGCACGAAATGGAAAACACCGGACACGATCCCTCCAGCGTGAAACCTCATCTGTATCATTTTGTACGGCGGATTTTCGGAAAGTGCGCGGCGGACGCGGATCGTCCGTCCCAGACTGTCAAACCGGAGTTCACGGAATACGGCAAATATGATTTCTCAATTCCGTGGTCCGTCTTTCCCGACACACCGGTTCCGCAGGATTTTACTGTGAAAACCGGCGATTCCGTTTTCTTTGCGGATGTTCTGGCACAGGAAGACGGAGACGGCAGCTTTGCTCATCCTTTCCGCGATGTTCAGCAGGCGGTTGACATCCTGCGTCCCGGTGATACGCTGTACATCCGCGGCGGGATCTATGCTGTTGACACGCCGATCCGTATATATGGAAAAAACAGCGGTGCGGACAAAATCACGATTTCCTCCTACGGACGTGAGCTTGCCGTGTTTGACGGCCATGCGTACGACAGCGTTTCCGGACATTTCCACCATGAAAACGGCATTTTCACGATCGACCGTTCCTCCGGCATCGTGATCCGCAATCTCCGTTTCCAGAATTCCCACTGCAAGGGGATCAGCATCTTCAATTCCGACAACATCGAAATTTCCCATTGCGAAATCGAAAATACCTTCGCCTGCGGGATCTCGGTCTGGGATACCAGTCCGCTTCCGGAAAAGAAAAACGCCTTCCGCGGATTCCGGATTCTCGGAAACACCGTGCGGAAAGCGACCACATGGGATATGATCCCCGCCGGACGCAAAAAGCAGGGCGAACCGCCGCACGAAGCCATCAGCATCGCAGGTGCAACTGACTTCGAAGTGGCGTACAACCATGTTTACGAATGCGACAAGGAAGGGATCGACGTCAAGGAAAACAGCCGTAACGGAACCGTGCATCACAATTACGTCCACGACTGCGACCGCCAGGGCCTGTATGCCGACGCATGGTTCGGAACGCTCGACAATGTCCGTTTTGAATACAACATCGTCTACCGAAACTGCGGCGCGGGACTTGCGCTGAGCGTGGAAGGGGCGGGAAGCTATCTTTCCCATGTCACCTTCGCTCACAATCTTGTGTACCTCAACCGCGGAACCGGTATGTTCATCTCCCGCTGGGGAGACGATCTGCTGCGTGAACATATCACCGTTGCGGGAAATACCTTCGTACAAAACGGTCACGGATTCTCGTACGGTTCCGATTCGATCTTCTGGATCACGGGCGGTCTCCATTTTTACTCCGGCAGCATCCGGAACATGACGGTGGAAAACAATATTTTCAGCGACAGCGACACGTTTGAAATCGGGTTCTCGGACAATTACGGCAGAAGTGAGACGGAAATACGCGCCGCTCTCGCGGAGAAAAACATTGTGATCCGCCGCAATCTGATCGATTACCGCGACACTGCCGCCTTTCCCGTACGGGTCGGCTGGACAGACAATTTCTCGGATGTGACGCAGTACACCGGCGAAGATGCCGTCTTCCGCGCACCGCTGTTCCGCGATCCGGAACATCTGGACTTCACACTCACGGACGAAGATCTGATTTCCTCCGGCATCGGCGCAATCCGCCTGCGAAAAAATACATAAACCGTGAATTTCCTGCCACCAACAGCAAATGAGAAAATCCGAAAAACAGCCGAAAGGATGAAAAAGTATTCTTCAAGGTGACATTATGATCAAATACAAAGATAACTGGGAAGACGCAAAAGCGCATTATGAGGCATATTGGAACAAAGATTATCTGGAAAGATGCTGTCTTGCCATATCGATCCGCAGAACGGGCGGGAAAAATCTTTTTCCGGACAGAGCATACACCGCAGAAGAACTGTATACCGATCCCCGATGTATACACGAACGTATGATGAATCATTGTGAGCATACGGAATTTCTGTATGAGTGTATCCCCTCCAGAATCCTTGATTTCGGCACTGCAGGGGAATGTCAGTATTTCGGCAGCATCCCGCAGTATACGCCCGGTACAATATGGTTCTCTCCGATCCTTGACGAGCCCGACAGCAATCTCCTTGTATATGACCGCTCCCGCTTCGACCGTCATAAGAAGATCACGCAGGAGCTTGTTGCGCTTGCAGCCGACAATTATTTTGTGGGGATGAACGACAACTGCGGAATCATTGACGGACTGGCTCATCTGCGCGGTACGGAAAATCTGCTGGTTGATATGGTGGACAATCCGGATTTCGTTCATGAGGCAAGAGATAAGATCCTCGCCGTCTGGAAAGAAACTCAGCAGGAATATTTTGACGTTGTCCGGGAAAACAATCTGGGCGGATCTTCCCATTCCTGGATGCAGCTGTGGGCACCCGGACGTCATTTGCAGCTTCAGTGTGACTATTCGTGCATGATCTCCCCGGCAATGTTTGAGGAATTTGTTCTTCCCGAACTGGAAGAGACCTCCGCCGCGTTCGATCATGCGACCTATCACTTTGACGGTATCGAACAGCTCCGCCATCTGGATATGATCCTGTCCGTCAAAACGATTGACAACATCCAGTGGACACGCGTTGCGGGACAGCCGAAGACATCCGAAAATATCGAGGCACTTCAAAAGATCCAGAAAGCGGGAAAGGGACTGGTTCTGCTTCCCGGCAGGGATGAGATTGAATTCCTCATGCGTAATCTTTCCCATAAAGGTCTTCAGATTGTTGTCGGAGGCATGGACAGCCGTGAAGAAGCGGAAGACCTCGTAAAACTGGCTGTATCGCTCGCACATTAAAAAAGAAACTGCAGTCATGATTCCTGACTGCAGCCGGTATGCTTTGATTCAAGCTTGCTTTATGTAAAATCCCTGCCTGTTATGAAACACCGCATCGAAAAATCACAATCGGCATTCTCCTGCAGAAAGGATGGAAATACAAATTGAAGCTCAACTACAAACGAACGCTCCTTGTCGGATTCGCATTTTTTCTGATTCTTGTATTCTGGCAGGCGTATGACAGTATCATTCCGAAAATTCTGACCGACAAATTCGGACTTTCCCAGTTCTGGTCGGGCGTGATCATGGCAATTGATAATGTCCTTGCCGTTTTTATGCTGCCGCTGTTCGGGATGCTTTCCGACCGTCACCACGGGAAACGCGGGCGTCGTACACCGTTCATTCTTGCGGGTACCATTGCGGCGTCAGTTCTCTTTCTCGGGCTGTCCTTCGCCGATCAAATGCAGCTGAATAGGATCGACAGCATCGCTGCCGTGAATGACACAGCCTCTTCGGAAGAACGCGAGGAAGCTCTGATAACCCTGTACCGTTCCGGCGCATCATGGCAGATCGGAATCGGCAATCCGAACGGACCGCGCGACACCGATCTGGCCAACATCTACGGTTCCGAGGAATATTTCCTAGCAGCCATGCGGGAAGAAAATCCCGACATGACCTATGTAACCAAAGCACGGCAGGCATACGCATGGCAGAAAACCTGTGAAAATCCCGTTGTACTTGCCGTCTTTATAATCCTGCTCCTCGGTGTTCTGATTGCCATGTCTACCTTCCGCTCTCCTGCGGTTGCGCTGATGCCTGACGTCACACCGAAACCGCTGCGTTCAAAAGCCAACGCAATAATCAACCTCATGGGAACGGCGGGCGGCATTCTTGTGCTTGTGCTCGGCATTCTGTTCGGTACGGGAAAAACGGAAAACACGCTCATGAGTTATACTCTGTTCTTCCTGACGATCACGCTGATCATGCTCGCCGCACTTCTTGTTTTCATGCTCACCGTAAAGGAAGTACCGTGGGCAAAGGAAATCACCAACGCGGAAGCAGCGGAAACGGACAGTCCTGTACCCGGTACGAAAGCTTCTCACGGGAAACTCTCCGGTGCAGAACTCCGTTCGCTGGCGTTCATTCTTGCATCGGTCGCACTGTGGTACATGGGCTATAACGCCGTCACCAGCAAATATTCCGTCTATGCCGGCGAAGTGCTGCAGCTGGACTTCAATCTGACTCTCATTGTCGCACAGGCGGCGGCTATCCTTTCATACATCCCGGTAGGGATCATCGCTTCGAAGATCGGACGAAAAAAGACAATTCTCGCAGGTGTCGCCATGCTCGGAATTGCATTCGGTACAGCAGCGTTCATACGTGCGGGAAGCAGCATTGTTGTCATAAATATCCTGTTTTCCCTCGCCGGAATCGGCTGGGCGACCATCAACGTCAACAGCTATCCCATGGCGGTGGAGCTGGCAAAATCCGGTGACGTGGGCAAATACACCGGCTATTACTACACCGCATCCATGGCGGCGCAGATCATCACCCCCATTCTCAGCGGCGCATTCCTGACTTACATCGATATGAAAACATTGTTCCCCTATGCAACTTTCTTTGTAGCGGCAGCGTTTGTGACCATGCTGTTCGTTCATCACGGAGATTCCAAACCCGAACAGAAGAAAGATCTGCTCGAGAGTCTTGATGCAGATGACTGAGGAGGTCGGAATGTTTTTACTGCTGTATCTGTTCTGTACCCTCCTCTTCCTTTTCCTGTTCTGGATTCTGTTCCTGATCCGTTCTGCAAAGTGTCCCGCCGATACGGATCCTTCGCTGTTTACACATTACGCGCATCGCGGTCTCCACGGGGAAGATATTCCTGAAAATTCGCTCGCCGCCTTCCGGAACGCGGTCAGCCACGGATACGGGATTGAGCTTGACCTCCAGCTTTCCGCAGACGGCGAGGTCATGGTCTTCCATGACTACACGCTCGACCGTATGACCGGTGAGACCGGGAAACTCTCCGACCGTACGGCAGAGGAACTCCGGAAGCTGCGGCTGCTCCGTCGTGACGGCACTCCTTCGGATGAAACGATCCCCACACTGACGGAAGTTCTCCGTACAGTGGACGGGCGCGTCCCGCTTCTCATTGAACTCAAGGGAGAATCGACGGATTTCTCGCTCTGTCCGGCAGCCAATCGTATCCTGCAGACCTATTCCGGCGCATACTGCGTGGAATCGTTCAACCCGCTCCTGCTTCGCTGGTATAAACGAAACCGCCCGGATGTCTTCCGCGGACTGCTCTACACCGACCTTTTCCGCGGAATAAAAAAGAGTTTCCTGAATCTGCTGCTCTCCGGGATGCTGCTCAACATGTTCGCGCGTCCGCATTTTATCGCCTATGACATCCGGTTTCCCAAAAAACTCCCCGTTCTCCTGACAACCAGCCTCTTCAAAGCTCCGCATTTTCTCTGGACAATCCGGTCGGAGGAGGAATGCGTCGACGGCAGTCCTATGATTTTCGAAAATATCCTGCCGTCCTCTTCCAGGGAAAATCTCCCCGGATAAGGAATTCCGCAAACGCGTATTCCGAAAATAATACCTTGTTTTTTGAAGAAAAATCCTGTATAATAAATCCGCAAGCGAAACCGCATCCGGCCGCGGACAAACAGATGCCCGTTCAGCACAATACAGACAATGAGGTAATTATAATGAAAGCAGATGCTGTGATTTTTGACAAGGACGGCACCCTGATCGATTTTGACTCGATCTGGGTACCTGTATCGGTAAAAGCAATTGAGGATATTCTCCGGGAACTCCACCGTGAAGACCTCCCTGTCGACGAAATTCTGACATCCTTCGGCGTACACGACGGTGTTACGGATATCAACGGCGTTTTATGCAAGGGAACCTATGCCCAGATGGGGAAGGTTGTCCACGGGATTCTGACCGAACACGGGTGTTCCGTGCCCTGCGAGGACGTTGTAAAGCTTGTCGTGGACTGCTATAACAAAAACGCCGACGCAGGCGAAGTCCGACCGACATCGCCGGATCTTGTAGATGCGCTGAAAGAACTCAAAAAGCAGAACGTGAAGCTCGCCGTCGTGACGACCGACAACGAAACGATCACGCGCAAATGTCTCCGTGACCTCGGCATCGAAGAACTGTTCGACCGGATTTACACGGACGACGGCGTGATGCCCGCGAAGCCGGATCCGGCCTGC
>JBGVOJ010000784.1:0-4545 GCA_045126415.1 Eubacteriales bacterium
TCGCTCGGAATACGCATCCGCCGAGCTGATTTCCGCCGCGTCCGATCTGTACAAGGAACTGCGGAACATCAGCACCGACATCAAATTCAGGGATGATTACTTCCGCGAAGACCTGCCCGATTACGCGATGGGCGAATACGAAATCCTCGTCGGTGCGACGAACCGTCCCGAGAGCGCGGAATTTATCAGCACCCTGCGCACCAGGGATTACGGCTATATTCTGCAGGATGGCAAGATCATCATTGCCGGCGCGACGGATGAGTATACCGCGAAGGCGGTCGAAAAGTTCCGCCGCGATATCGTGAACGGTGACCTGTCCGACGGTATTTTCTACTCCGAGGAGGAAAATTTCCTCGAAACCGGCAGCTATCCGCTCGATTCGCTGACGATTGCAGGGGTTCCGGTACAGGAGTTTACCATCGTATATTCTGAAGCCGGAGAAAATTCCGAACGTCTCTGCGCGGAAAGTCTGGCTTCCTCCATTGCGGAAGTGACTGGATATCTGCTGGAACCGGTTCCGGACAGTGCCGTGTCCGACGGTCCGATGATCGTCATCGGCATGACCGCGCACACGCCCGCCTACCCGAATATGGCGGACGATGAATCCTACATCGGCGTATCCGGCACGACTGTCCAGCTCGGCGGGAACAACGCGACCGCACTGCTCAACGCTGTGAACGAGCTGACTGCGATGTTTGAACCGACTGAAAAGAATATCACACTGGAGCTTTCCGGCGACAATATTTATCAGTTCGACAACACCACACTCACCGCGATGTCCTTCAACGTCCTGGTGAGCAAAATGGAGAATCCCCGTATCGAACGTGTTTTTCAGATGATCCGGAACTATCTTCCCGACACATTCGGCGTGCAGGAAGCCTCGCCGCAGTGGATGAAGCTGCTGGACGGCGAATTCAACGAGATGTACGGCTTTGTCAGCGAAGGACGCGACGGCGGCAATTCCGGCGAGTACAGCGCGATTTTCTACAACAAGACCAAGTTTGCCGTCCTCGACAGCGGCACAAAATGGCTGTCCGCCACGCCCGATAAAGTTTCCAAAGTGCCGGAATCCTCGCTCAACCGCATTTTTACGTACGCTTTGATGGAACGACTCTCGGACGGCATGGAGATTATGATCGTCAACACGCATTTCGAGCATACCAGCGACGAAGCGCGTGACCGTCAGGCGGAAGTCCTGCGGGATTTCCTGCTCGAATACACGGATGACTACCCGCTCGTCCTCACGGGGGATTTCAACACCACAAACAGTTCGAATGCGTTCGCGATCGTTGAGGAAGGCGGCGTGACCGACTCCATGACGATTTCGGCGGAGACGGAACCGGGGGCAACCTTCACGAATTTCGGTTCGGCGAACAGCATCATCGACTTCATTTTCGTGACGGAGGACACGATCACGGTCAACGATTACCGGGTCTGCAATGAAAAAATCGACGGAGATTTCCCGTCGGACCATCATCCGGTGATCATCGAATATGTTCCGGTTGGATAAGATTTAATTTCTCGGGGAAACCTTTTTTGAGGAAAAAGGTTTCCCCGAATCCTTTCCAAAAACCTTTTTAATCTGTGAAAAAATGAGGTATTTTTATGTGTACCGCTGTATCCTGCTGTGCCGGAAGCCACTATTTTGGACGTACGCTCGATTATGAACATTCTTTCGGCGAATCTGTCGTTTTTACCCCGCGGAATTTTCCGTTTCCATTCCGCTGTCTGCCGTCCCTGCCGGATCATTACGCGATGATCGGAATGGCTCTGCTGACGGACGGTTATCCGCTGTACTTTGACGCGGTGAACGAAAAAGGTCTCGCCATGGCGGGGCTGAATTTCCCGGGGAATGCGGTATATCACCCGTTTGCGGAAGGAAAATTCAATATCACGCCGTATGAGCTGATACCGTTTCTGCTCGGGACCTGCGAAACGGCGGAAGAGGTGCGTTCTGCGATGGAGGATATCTCCCTGCTCGACCGTCCGTTCCGGGAAGACCTGCCGCTGACGCCGCTGCACTGGATGGTTGCCGACGGGAAGGACTGCTTTGTGATCGAACCGATGGCGGACGGTCTGCAGGTGTACGACAATCCGGTGAGAGTTCTGACGAACAATCCGCCGTTCCCGGAACAGATGCGCGGGTATAAAGCGGCTGCGGGAGTGCCGGGGGACTGGTCGTCGCCGTCACGTTTTGTCCGTGCGGGATTCATGAATGAAAATGCGGAGCCGGAGGCTATGAACCGTATGTTCCGCATTCTCGGCGCCGTGGAGCGGACAAAAGGCTGTACGGCGGCAGACGATCCGGACGTGATCACGCAGTACACGTCCTGCTGTGATGCGGAGAGAGGGGTTTATTACTGTACGACGTACCGAAACCGCACGGTCACGGGAGTGGATATGCGGCGGGAGAATCTCGACGGAGACGTACCGGTGTCGTACCCGCTTGTCACGGAGCCGTGGATTCTGCTGCGGAACGGATGAATATATTCTTTCTGCGGATTGACAATGTTTGTCCGTGTGTGATATAATGAAACCATAAAAATTTATCACATATTACCGGAGAATTTCCATGAGCGACACCATTCACAGAACTCTCACACCCGACGACATCAAGCGCGTCAAAGGACTCGGCTGTCTGCGCGACAAGCGTTATCCCGACGTGTTCAACGTCCGCGTCATCACCCGCAACGGCAAGATCACCACGGCGGAACACCGCGCCATCGCGGAAGCGGCGGACCGTTTCGGCAGCGGCGAAGTTGCCATGACCACCCGTCTGACGATGGAAATCCAGGGCGTACAGTACGACAACATCGAACCCCTGATCGAATTCCTTGCCGGATACGGTCTGGAAACCGGCGGCACCGGCACGCTCGTCCGTCCGATCGTTTCCTGCAAGGGGACGACCTGCGTATTCGGTCTGATCGACACGTTCGCGCTGAGCGAAGAAATCCACAACCGCTTCTACAAGGGCTACCACACGGAAAAGCTGCCGCACAAGTTCAAGATCGCGGTCGGCGGATGCCCGAACAACTGTGTAAAGCCCGAACTGAACGACCTCGGCGTGATCGGTCAGCGTGTGATGAAGTACGACCTTGACAAATGCCGAGGATGCAAAAAGTGCCAGATCGCGGAAGCCTGCCCGATGAAAGCGGCATCCGTACAGGACGGCAAACTGTATGTTGATATGTCGGTCTGCAACAACTGCGGCCGCTGTCTCGGAAAATGTCCGTTCGGCGCGGCGGAGGAATCCGTGACCGCATACAGAGTATACATCGGCGGTCGCTGGGGCAAGAAATCCGCCATCGCCCAGCCGCTTGACCGTCTCTTCACTGATCCCGAAGAAGTCCTCAACGTGATTGAAAAGTGCATCTGCCTCTTCCGTGACGAAGGCATCTCCGGCGAACGCTTCGCCGACACCATCGCCCGCGTGGGTTTCGACTACTTACAAAATAATGTGGTTGGGGAATGAGGTTTGTTGGGGAGGGACTTTTTGCAAAAAGTCCCTCCCCAAACCCCTTTTCAAAAAACTTCAGACGAAAAAGAGTAACAGAGTATATTATATATTATGATGATGAAGAAATTGATTGCGGTTCTGGCGGCAGCCGTTTTTTGTTTTTTCGGCTGTTCAGGAAAGACGGAGGACGGGAACGGGTATACGTTTACCGACGATCTCGGACGGACGGTGACGGTTGCTTCGCATGAACGGACGGCGGCACTGCTCGGCAGTTTCGCGGATGTGTGGTTGCTTGCCGGAGGAGAAATCTGTGCTTCGGCGGCGGATGCTTGGGAAGATTTTGACCTCGATCTGCCGAATACAACAGTGAATCTCGGCAGTCTGAAAACGCTCAGTCTGGAAGGGCTGTTTGCCGTCGAACCGGATTTCGTGATTGCCGGAACGAAGAGTCACCAGAACATTGCGTGGCAGGAGACGCTCGACGCAGCCGGAATCACGGCGGCGTATTTTGACGTGATCTCATTTGACGATTACCTTGAAATGCTGAAAATCTGTACGGACATCACGGGCAGGGAAGACCTGTACAAAAAAAACGGGACAGCCGTTCAGGCGGTCATTGAGAAAACACTCGCGGCTGCGGAAAAACGCGTCGCGGAACACGGTGCGCCGACGGTTCTGCTCCTGCGCGCGGCCGCATCGGGGGTCAAAGTGAAAAACAGTCATGGAACCGTACTCGGCGAGATGCTGGCGGATCTCGGATGTGTGAACATTGCCGACAATGACGAAAACCTGCTCGAAAACCTCAGTCTCGAGAGCATTCTCACGGCGGATCCCGAACGTATTTTTGTGGTCCCGATGGGCGGCGATGCGGAGGAAACGCGGATGATCATGGAATCCATGTTTGCGGAAAATCCGGCGTGGTACGAGTTGACGGCGGTCAAAGAAGGACATATTCACTATATGGACAAACGATTGTACAATCTGAAACCCAACGCACGGTGGGGAGAAGCCTATGTACAGCTGGAAGCGATCTTCGCGGAATAAGATATTTCTGCTCGGCGGCGGGCTGCTGCTCCTGCTTGCCGTGA
>JBGVOJ010000785.1:0-2180 GCA_045126415.1 Eubacteriales bacterium
AAAAAACTTCAGTTCCCGGTAAAAATCAAAACGCCCGATCCTGCGGCGGCGAAAATCATCATTTCGCAGCTCGGTGGACGGAAAAACCACGTCTTCAAAACCTTCTATGCCTGAATTCTTCTGTATTTTATTGTCGCAGTAAGACAACAAGGTTCCGGGGTACCCGCTCGCAAGCAAAGCTTGCGTTTAGCGGGTCGGGTTCTTACTTGTATTCGAGATACAATGTCTGCTCCTGTTTTTTATAGACAATTTTGTTTATGAGAAAGTGTGCCGCCTGATACTTTACGTCAACCGGTACACTTTCGTCGTTTAAAAGTGCGTATGTACTTTCAATACGCTGATAAATCGTTTTATTATCTTCATTTTTGTCCTGCTTCAATCCGGAATTGAACGCCTGAAGCTGAGAAAGAAGCGTTTCTTTCTCCCTCTCCACGGATGCCTTGTTCTCGCGGTATTCTTCAAGGGTGTCGATTCCGTCCTGATAGGGTTCCTTCATGCGCTTTTCTTTCAGTTTGCATTTTTCCAAGCGTTCCTGTAAGATTTCATATTCCGTAGTGCTTTCGGTATCGCTGACTTTCGGAACAATTTGGATATCGAGTTCTCCTTCAAAATCCTTTTTAATTTGTTCCATAATGAGAGTTTCAAGTTTTGATATCTTTACACCATGACTGACCTTGCAGGTTCCCTTACTGTACGCCGCGCACTGGTAATAATCCCGCTGACTGATGACAAGACTTTTGCCGCAATTTCCGCATTTTACAAGTCCGTACGACCAGTTATGAATCTGTGTCGTGGACTTTTGTTTCGGATGATACAATTCCTTGATTTCACCGACAACCTTCTGAACCTGATCCCACAGAGCAATATCAATAATTGCTTCATGCTGACCTTCCGCAATAATCGTATCGGGATTATTGAAATCCCGTTTTGTACGACCGGTAGGTGTCCAGCGCAGTTTCCCGATATAAGCGGGATTCCGGAGGATATATTCGATTGTCCTGTTTTCAAAATGATTTCCTTTATGCGTCCGGATTCCGACATCATTGGCGTACTGTGCCAGTTGCCGATATCCCATTTCGCGGGAAGCAAATTTTTCAAAAATAAACTTGACGAATTTTGCTTCCTCCGGAACAATTTCAAGGGTATTGTTGACAACTTTATACCCAAACGGCGCACCGTTCTGCAAACCTCCGCGCGTGGCTTTTTCGGTCATGCCTTTTTTTACTTCATCCGAAAGATTCAGTGAATAGTATTCCGCCATCGCTTCCAGCATAGCTTCAAGAATGATGGAAAATTTGTCATCCTCTATACTCTCCGTAATAGATACTACCTTAATACCTGCTTCTTTTTTCAGAAGAGATTTATAAACAACACTGTCCTCTCTGGAACGCGCGAAACGGTCAAATTTATGAACCAGAATCACGTCAAAAGGACGCGGTTTGCTTTTGGCAAGCGCGATCATCCGCATAAATTCCGGGCGTTTCTCGGCACGTCTGCCGGAAATTCCTTCATCTACGAAAATAAACTGCTTTGTCAGTGTAATATTATTTTTTTGTGCATAGGATTTGATTGCTTTTAACTGAGCATCTGGAGAGAACTCCGTCTGATCTTCTGTCGAAACCCTGATATAACAAGCTCCTGTAAGCCACATAAACATTCCTTCCTTTCTATCAGGATAAAAGGAAGATGTTTTCAGCGAACAAACGATATTTTTCGATTTGGAAAACACCTTCATTGAAATATATTCAGAAAGTGTGTTTTCTTGTTAAGTTTTTTCTCCGGTTCTTTTTACGTCATTTTGGTATACCGTCCCTTATAAAAAATTTTATAAGTTTACAACTCATATATACCATATTATATGAGAAGAATCAATAAAGTGCGACACAGAAACAGTAAATATTCTCTTCACCTTTTTCAAATTTGACGCATATATTGTAGAAGGGCAATTGATACAATAAAAGCCGATGACTGACGGCTTGTATATCGGTGGTGGGATATGGAAAAGGAATTGATCAAAAAAGCAAGACGGGTAAATTTAGGGGAATATCTGTTGTACAAGGGAGAACCGCTCCGGCGTGACGGAAGAAGATACCGTCACAAAAATCATGACAGCTTGGTGTTTACCGATAATTCATTTTATTGGAATGCACGGTCAGAAAAAGGGAACAGTATTGATTTTC
>JBGVOJ010000786.1:0-5762 GCA_045126415.1 Eubacteriales bacterium
CCCCCCCCCCCCCCCCCCCCCGAAACATCATGTCAACAGATATCATGTCGATGACGGTGGATGAGCTGAAGGGGTTCGTGAAGTCCATCGGGGAGCCGGAATACCGGGCGGCGCAGCTCTTTACGTGGATGTCACGCGGCGCGGCGATTGACGAAATGACGAACCTTTCGAAAAAGTTCCGTGACGCTCTTAAAACCGAAGCAGACTACCGTCTGCCGTCCATTGAACGCAAGCTCGTTTCGCAGATTGACGGAACGGTCAAATACCTGTTCTCTCTGGAAGACGGGGAATGTGTCGAGTCGGTCTTCATGAAGTACGATCACGGCACCAGTCTCTGCGTGTCGTCTCAGGCGGGATGCGCGATGGGCTGCAAGTTCTGCGCATCCACGCTGAACGGACGGGTGCGCAACCTCACCGCGTCGGAAATTCTCGGGCAGGCTGCGCTGGCCTCCCGCGATACCGGCGAGCGAGTCGACGGCATCGTCATGATGGGCATCGGCGAGCCGCTTGACAATTACGACAACACCGTGCGTTTCCTTCGTCTCGTTTCGGACGAGCGCGGACTCGGCATCGGTCTGCGGCATATTTCGCTGTCCACCTGCGGCGTCGTGCCGCGCATCTACGACCTCGCGAAAGAGGGATTGCCTGTCACGCTGTCCGTGTCGCTCCACGCGTCGGACGACGAAACGCGGAGCGCGCTCATGCCGATCAACCGCAAGTACAATATTGCGGAACTCATGAAGGCGTGCCGGACGTATTTTGAAACCACCGGACGGCGCGTGTCCTTCGAATATACCCTCATTTCCGGCAAAAACGACGCAAAGGAAGACGCCGTGCGGCTGGCAAAAGTCATCCGGAACGGCATGCGCGCGACGGCGCACGTCAACCTCATCATGCTCAACGAGGTTGCCGAAACCGGACTTTCCGCACCCGGCAGACAGCGCGCGAAGGAATTTGCGGAAGAACTGGGACGAAACGGCGTGGGCGCGACCATCCGTCGCCGTCTCGGATCCGATATCAACGCATCCTGCGGTCAGCTGCGTCTGCAGAAACTTGCCGCAGAACAGGCATGAATGTCCGGAAAACAGATACAAAAGTAAAATATTCAAGAAATCCTATAGAAAAATACAGATATTTGCGGTACAATAGACTGTATTATGCAAATACCATCAAAATAAATTGAATTTCATTCGAGAATCCGAGGATGTGTCTTATGTTATTTTATGGAAAAACCGATGTCGGCAGAAGACGTGAGATGAATCAGGATGATTTTGCCATCCGGAAGTATTCTTACGATGTGCTTGCCGCTGTGGTATGCGACGGGATGGGCGGTGCCAACGGCGGGAACGTCGCGAGCCGCGTTGCCGTGGAGACCTTTATGACGCAGCTGGACGAATACGAACATGAGCATCCGTCCTTTTTCGGCGAGAGCGAAGAGGATATTCTGGACTGCCTTTCCGCAGCTGTGACGGCGGCAAACCGCGCGGTCTACAAAACGGCGGCCGGGGATCCCTCCCTGACCGGGATGGGCACGACGCTTGTTGCCATCATCGCCGTGGGCGAAAAGGGGTATGTCGTAAACGTCGGGGACAGCCGTCTCTATCTGATTGCGGACGGCGAGATCGAACAGGTGACGCACGACCATTCCTATGTGCAGGCACTGGTCGACTTCGGCACCCTTTCTCCCGAAGATGCAAAAAATTCCAAAATGAAGAATATGATCACCCGTGCGGTAGGTACGGGTAAGACCGTTGATGCAGACCTGTTTATCATCGAAATGAAGCCCGGTACATACGCCGTACTTTGTTCGGACGGGCTGACCAATCATGTGGAACCCGAGGAAATCTGCGAAACCGTCCGTGAAATCGACACGAACGGCAATATTGAAGCGGCATGCGAAGCTCTGATCGACCGCGCAAACAGCCGCGGCGGTCATGATAACATTACCGCTGTCATCCTTTCCCTATAAAAGGATGATTCGCGGGCAGCCTTTCCGAAGAAAGGTGTGACCCATGAAAATCAAAACAACAGACCAGAGGAGTCCACTGTAATGATGGATATCTATGAGAAGTACGTCGGACTGGTGTTCGACAACCGCTACCGCGTGGAACGCATCGTCGGAATCGGCGGGATGGCGGTCGTTTTCAAGGCGACCGATCTGCTGATGCGCCGTACCGTGGCGATCAAAATCCTCAAGGATGAGATTTCCGCCGACGAGCAGGCAGTGCAGCGGTTCAAGCACGAATATCAGGCGGTCGCCATGCTGGCGCACCAGAACATCGTGGAAATTCACGATGCGTCCGTCCGGCATAATATCAAATACATTGTCATGGAGTACGTTGAGGGCATTACCCTCAAAAACTACATGCAGCACCGCGAGGTCCTGAATCTGCGCGAGATTATCAGCTACACCACGCAGATTCTCCGTGCACTGGATCACGCACATAAAAAAGGCATCGTTCACCGCGATATCAAGCCGCAGAACATCATGCTTCTGAAAAACGGCGTCATCAAGGTGATGGACTTCGGTATTGCCAAAATCCCGAACGCAGAAACCGTTACAATGACCGACAAGGCCATCGGAACGGTATACTATATCAGCCCCGAACAGGTCAGCGGCAGTCCCACGGACGCGCGCAGTGATTTGTATGCCCTCGGTGTTATGATGTACGAAATGGCGACCGGTTCGCTGCCGTTTTCGGCGGAGACTCCCGTTTCGGTCGCCCTCATGCACGTCAACGAAACGGCACCGTCGGCGCGGGAGATTAATCCGGGGATTCCGGTGGGGCTGGAGCAGATCATCAGCCGGGCGATGGAAAAGGATCCGGATGCCCGCTATCAGAGCGCGGAAGAAATGCTGAATCACCTTCTGAAGCTCCGCGAAAATCCGAAGATCATCTTCAAGGAAAACAAAGCGTCCAAAAAGAAGCAGAAAAATACCGCCTCCTCCGCCAAACCGAAACATAAGAGCAGCCATTCGATGTTCCCGATCATTATGGGCGTCACGCTGGCGTTCCTGATCGTTGCGGGTGTGTCCGGATATTATGTGCTCGACCGCCTCTTTCTCAACAGTTCCATGAACGATTACGAGGAAGTGCGGATTCCCGATTTTGTCGGTTCGGCTTATACGGAAGAGCTGGCGGAATGGTTTGAAAACAGTGAATACTACACGCCGCCCGTGATCACCTATGTCTACAGCGAAACGGTGGAAAAGGGCAAAATCATGGAACAGGAGCCTCTCGCCGAGGAAAAGCGGAAGGTGCTGCCCGGCAAGCAGGAATGTGAAATGCAGCTTACCGTCAGCCAGGGACAGCGTACCATTGAGCTGGAGGATTACACCGTCCGCGATTATCGCGAAGTGGAAAGCGAACTTC
Source organism: Eubacteriales bacterium (assembly GCA_045126415.1). GTDB lineage: Bacteria > Bacillota > Clostridia > Oscillospirales > CAG-272 > UMGS1696. The sequence goes on from JBGVOJ010000786.1 coordinate 3,375, forward strand.
GTAAGCTCGGTCTGGCCGTCAAGGTCGAAAATGTGGCGAGCGAAGTATATACGGTCGGGTATGTCATCCGAACCGAACCGGAAGCGGGTACCGTGCTGCACGAAGATGATGTCGTCACCATTTACGTCAGCCACGGCAGTGATACGGTCAATGTCAGTGTACCGGATTTCCGGGAACTCAGCGAGGCACGTGCACTCATCACGCTGATGGAAAATGATCTGACCGTCGGTGAAGTCACGTACGTGAAGAACTGGCGGACGGCGGGAACGGTCTTTGAACAGAGTGTCGATCCGTGGAAGCAGGTTCCGAAATATTCGGAAATTGATTTCACCGTGAGCGGCGGACCTTCCTATGCGGGGGACGGCAAGTCCATCCCGACCGAAGAAGATATGAAGTGGACGCCCCCCGAAACGGTGACACCCGAACCGGAGCCGGAACCCTGGGAGGATACTTCCGGAGATACGGACACAGGAAACAATGACAGCTGGACAGATGACAGCAATTCGGAGACGGACGACACGCAGGACGATACCTCCGGAGGGGATGATTCTGCGACCGAAGATAACTGGTGGGACAACTGGTGGGATGACAGCTGGATCCGTCCGTAAACGTATGAAAACGATATGAAAGAAACAAAATTTGGAATTATCACCCGCGGTGTCGGCGGTCTGTACGGGGTACGGACAATTGACATGGAGAGCGGAAGCATTTCGGACGAAGTTCTCTGCCGTGCACGTGGTATCTTCCGGCAGAACCACATCACCCCGACGGTGGGCGATGAAGTGCGGATAGAGCCGGTTGACGGAAATTCCGCCGAAGACTGGTTTGTACCGGAGGGAGAAGACGGCGGCAGGGACACAAAAAGGTCCCGCGGAGGAAAAAAGCAGGATGTGCGTGTGGATTTTGTAATTGATGAGATCCTGCCGCGCCGGAACCTGCTGATCCGTCCGCCGACAGCGAATCTGGACTATCTCTTCGCTGTGATTCCGGCAGCGTCACCCGCACCGGACCTTCTGACGGCGGACAAGCTGACGGTCATCGCGGAAAACTACGGCATTGAAACAGTCATTATCGTGAACAAATCCGACCTCGACGGGGAATCCTCCGCACGTCTGACGGATATTTACCGGACGGCGGGGTACACCGTCTTTCCGGTAAGTGCGGAACGCGGCGACGGCATGGACGCTCTGGCGGCATATATCGCGGAGATCACGTCGCCGTCGAACGGGAAAACGCACATCAGCGGCGCGTTCGCGGGTGTATCCGGCGGCGGAAAATCGACGCTGATGACCGCGCTGTTCCCGGATTTACAGCTCAAGACAGGCGGGGTCAGCCGCAAGACGGAACGCGGACGCCACACGACGCGGCACGTGGAGATTTATCCGCTGGAAACGGCGTCGGGCGGACGGTTCTGGCTGGCGGACACACCGGGCTTCTCCATGCTCGACTTCACGCGGTTCAACTTTTTCCCGTACGACGAGCTGGCTGCGAGCTTCCGGGAGTTTGAGGAATGTCTCGGCGAATGCCGGTATACGAAATGTACGCACCGGAAGGAAGAAGGATGCGCGGTGATCGCGAAAATGAACGAAGGCCGGGTCGCACCTTCGCGGCACGACAGTTATGTGCGAATTTATGATGAGCAAAGGAGTGTTCCCGAATGGAAAAGACGCATGACCTGATTCCGAAGACGGCACTGGTGATCACGGGCGGATACTGCAACGTGGATACCGTGCGGCGGGTGCTGCCCGTGGACGTGGATCTGACGATCGCGGCGGACAGCGGCTACGCGACGGCGGAAAAGCTCGGGATCACGCCGGATATCACGATGGGGGATTTTGACTCGTACAGGGACGCACTTCCGACGGGGATGAATGTCCTCCGTGTGGCGTGCGAGAAGGATGTGACCGACACGATGCTCGCATGCGAATACGCGAAGGAGCACGGCTGCCGGTACATAACGATCATCGGCGGCACGGGCGGACGTATTGACCATTCTCTGTCGAACGTGCTGTATCTCGAAGGGCTTCGCAGAGAGGGAATCCGCGTGAAACTGACGGACGGCGAGAACACCGTGCAGGTGCTTCTCGACGAAACGGTAACGGTGCCGGATGACGGAGGATATTTCTCCGTATTTGCGCTGGACAGCTGCATTGTCACGCTGACGGGCTGCAAATATCCGCTCGACTGTGTGCGTCTGGTACGTCAGATGCCGTATGCGGTGAGCAACGAAGTCGTCGGTGAATATGCAACGGTCCGCGTGGACGGCGTGGCGATTTTGGTAATGAGTAAGAAATGAATATTTCTGAGAGGAAGAAATTCGTGGAAGTTTCTTCCTCTCAATCTTTTTTTTGGGATGGATAAATTCAAAAAATATGTTGACTTCTGTAA
>JBGVOJ010000787.1:0-2815 GCA_045126415.1 Eubacteriales bacterium
TCTAACAAATTTAAGCCGTACTCCACTTACAATTCCTCCTTTTTCCCCTTCTAAATCATATCAGCTGCAAAATCCGGCTACACAGATTAAAAGTTTTTGCGGAGCTTTTTTCAAAAAGCGACCGTCTCCCCTTCACGAACAATCCGCACCCACCCCCGATCTATCAAAGGAGCCATATGAAAAAACGGAACTTATTTCTCGGAAACGCCATCCTCCTGTCCGCGGTCAATATCGTTATGCGGGGGATCGCGGTCAGCTTCAATGCGTATATCAACCGGAAGACGGGCGCGGAGGCGATGGGGCTGTTCACGCTTGTTATGAGTATTTACGGATTTGCGGTGACGCTGGCGTTGTCATGCGTGAATCTGGCGGCGGTAAGGCTGACGTCGGAGAGGTGCGCGGCGCTGGAGGATGCCGGGGCGGACAGGGCGTCGTGGCGGTTTGCGATGCGGAGGGTTGTTCGGGCGGTCTGCCTGTACAGTCTGATTTTCGGAGGAGCGGCGGGGGTACTGCTGTTTCTGACGGCGGAACCTGCCGCAAGGTATCTGCTGGGAGATATGCGGACGGTGCGTTCCCTGCGGGTGCTGGCGGTCAGCCTTCCGGCAATTTCGCTGTCGTCCGCGCTGTCGGGGTATTTCACCGGGCTTCGGAAGGTCTCGAAAAATGCCGTGACTGCGGTGACGGAACAGTTTATCAAAATTATTGTGACTTCCACCGCGCTGGTGATGATCCTGCCCGGGAACGTCGAGTCGGCCTGTCTTGCCGTGGTCGGCGGTTCGGCGTTTGCGGAAGCGTGGTCGCTGGTGATGAATGTGATTTTCTACCTGACTGACTCCGGCCGTCCTGCGGGCAGAGGATATACGTTCGGCGAACATTCCGTCCGGCTTTCCACAGGACTGCGGGACGCCGCGGAGATCGCGCTTCCGTCCGCGGTCGGCGCGTACGCCAGACAGGGTCTCACCACTCTCGAACACCTCGCTATCCCTGCCGGACTGAAAAAAAGCGGTCTGTCGCCGGAGAAATCTCTCGCCGCGTACGGGACACTGCAGGGGATTGCCTTTCCGCTCGTCATGTTTCCGTACGCCGTGATCGGCTCGTTCACGTCTCTGCTCATTCCGGAAATGGCGGAGCAAAAGGAACGCGGCGACCATGCTGCGATTGCGAATCTCACACGGCAGGTCTACCGCTGCTCTGCGCTGTTTTCCGTCGGGGCGTGCGGAATCTTCGTCAATTTTGCCGGTGAACTCGGCAGCATGGTGTACGATTCCACCGAAGCGGCGGCGTATACCTTCCTGCTCGGTCTGCTCGTGCCTTTCATGTATCTCGACACCGCCGTGGACGCCCTTCTCAAGGGGATGGGCGAACAGGTGTATACGATGAAGGTCAACATCGCCGACGCGGCATCGGGGCTGGTGCTGGTGTGCCTCCTCACGCCGAAGCTGGGGATTTACGGCTATCTGCTGACAGTGTGGGTATGCGAACTCGGCAATCTCTGGGCAAGCATCCGGCGTCTCGGGAAAATCACAGGCGAAGGCATCCGTTCGGCGGCAAGGTTTTATCTTGCGCCGGGGATATTGTGCGGAATTCTGACGGTTGTACGGCGGATTTTCCTGCGATACATGCCGCCGTTCTGCGCCCTGCTGGTTTTCGCGGTTTTCTACATTTTATGTGTGTACATTCTGTGTACGGCGGGAAACGGGAAAGAAAAAACAGGGGACGTTTCCCCTGTTACGGTACGATGAGGTTATTGAGATCAAACCAGTGCTCCGTCAGCCACAGGATTTCGTCCGGGAAGCGCGCCACTTTCGGGGAACAGTCCGCGAAAAATTCCGGACGGATCCACCACGGCGTTTCGATGCACCACGTAATCCGTAGAAGATCCGGCACATCCGCCATTGTCAGCGGCATATACGCGGCGTAGCCGTCAACGAACGCGTGTATTTTTGCGATATCGATGGAACCGTGATTCCATGCAAGCGACATCAGCGCACGTCCGGCGTCGTGATACAGAAAGCTGTAGCTGCACCGGTCGAAATCGAGGACGGCGGTGACGCGGTGTGCGTCGAACAGGATATTGTCGGGAGAAAAATCCTCATGAGCGATCCCCTTCGGCAGACGTTCGAAGATGGCAGGGGAGAGTGCATCGAGGATTTTTTCCTGTACTGCGACAGTGTGGTGATACTCCGGCGACGGCGAAAAATCGTTCCGCCGCGCGCGGAAATTCTCCCACAGTCCGTCCATCCACTGTACTCCGTCGATCGGATATCCCTTGACACCGTCGAACGGAAACCGCCGGAAGAAGCGGTGCATTTTTCCACAGGTTTCCCCGAGACTGTGCATCTGCTCATCGGTTACGGTATCGGAGGATTCCGCATGACCTTCGCAGAAGGACATGACCATATAAACGGTTTCGTCGGCATCGTCCAGAAACCGCATCGGGCGACCGTCCGCCGTCAGAATCGCGGGACAGGGTACACCGTCCTCCCGCACAGCAATCTGCCGGAAAAGCGCATCCTCAATCTGCCGCAGCTGCCGTTCCCCGAACCGATTCCGGCTGAACTGCTTGACCAGAAAATCCCCGTCTTCCGTCGTGATCTTCCACTTCCGGTTCATCCATCCTCCGCTGACTTCCGCCAGCAGCATGATCTCAAGTCCGAAAGACTTCCTCAAATCCTCCCGAATGACCGCATCCATAGATACCTCCGAAGAGAAAACAAACACCACCTGCCCATGACAGATGGTGTACTGATCCGTAGGAGAATCGAACTCCTGTTTACGCCGTGAGAGGGCGTCGTCTTAGCCGCTTGACCAACGG
>JBGVOJ010000788.1:0-5452 GCA_045126415.1 Eubacteriales bacterium
GGGGAAACTTTTTTGAAAAAAGTTTTCCCCAAGCCCCTTCCAAAAAACTTTAAACTATTGGGTTGACAGAGTATGTGCAAAGCGTTAGTAAATCAGATTTTATTAACTGCGCCGCCGGTTTGGTATTCCAAATCTGCATCCAACTTTGTCGTCCCATTCGTTTGAAAGTTTTTGAGGATGGGTGTTCGGCTCCGACTTGCGGAGCAAGTCGGAAGGAACTTTTTACAAAAAGTTCCTTCCCCGAGAAAAAAATATCATATACTGGAGTTATAGTAAATGGCAAAAAATAAAGGTCTCGGTCGGGGGTTGGATGCGATCTTCCTCGACAATGCCGTTGACGATGCCGGAGAAGCGAAAAACAGTGTGCTCTCCGTGTCTATTTCGCAGATCGACCCGAAGATGGATCAGCCCAGACGTACTTTTGATTCCGAATCGCTCGCCGGGCTTGCGGATTCCATTTCCGCCAACGGCGTGCTGCAGCCCATTCTCGTCCGGAAGGTTGACGACCGGTACGAAATCATCGCCGGGGAACGCCGGTTCCGTGCGTCCAAGCTCGCGGGACTGAGTGAAATTCCCGTGATTGTGCTCGAAGCGGACGATCTCGCGGCGGCGAAGTTCGCTCTCATCGAAAATTTACAGAGGGAAGACCTCAACCCCTACGAAGAAGCGCGTGCGTACAGCATGCTCATGAAAGAATACCGGCTCAGTCAGGAGGAAATCTCCGTACAGATCGGCAAGTCGCGCAGCGCGATTGCGAACTCGCTCCGTCTGCTTGATCTGCCGGACGAGATTGTCCGGATGCTGGTCGAAGGTCTGCTCACGGCCGGTCACGGACGTGCGCTGCTCGGTCTGCGGGACAAGTCCCAGATGATTCCGCTGGCGGAACGGTGTGTGAACCGGAATCTGTCGGTACGCGATGTGGAAGCGGCGGTACGTGCGGCGAACAAGGCGTACGGACAGGAAGCGGAAGACAATGAGGAAGAGGACAGCGGCGTGAAGGTGGATTACATTCATGCGCTGGAAACGCGGTTCACCGATTTTACCGGACGCCGGTGCAAAATCAGCGCAACGAAGAGCAAGAAGATGTTCCAGCTCGAATACCGCGACAACGAAGACCTCGAAGACCTTCTGAAAAAACTCGCCGGTGCGGGAATTTTTGAGGATTACTAAAAATCCGCACCCAACTTTGTCCGCCTAAAAGTTTCGTTCAAGCCTTTTCAAAGGCTTGCAGGGTCAAGGGACTAAGTCCGTTGTCGCGGACTGCAGTCCGCGAAATTCTCCGGACACAAACAGGGGATCGCTGAAAATTCCGACTGCATGATGATAAAGGAAGTATTCTCCATCATCCGCGCGAGCGTCCCCGAATCCCCCGAAAAAACTCACAAAGGAGGAACGAAAAACACCATGTCAAACAAAATCTACTACTTCCAGAACTTTGACATCGACGTAAACAACGGTTCTCTTGAGCTTCTCCTGTGGAGCGTATACGCCGGAATCATCGTCGGCGTCGGCAGCTCCCTCCTCTACCGCGTATGTACCCATTCGTTCGTAAACGCCGTCGTTCAGGCAGGTGCGCTCGACGAAAACAGCGCCGTCACCCTCGATACCCTCGACTTCCGCGGCAAGTGGTATATCAAGCGTCAGTTCCGTGCGGGAAGCTCCCTCAGCCGTATGTTCGTCTGCACCAACGCGGAATCCTTCCCGAAAAAGAAGTGCAGCAAACTCGGCCGCTTCTGGCACGAAAAATTCCTCGGTGACGAAATCCCCCCGGAAATCCCCTTCGAAACCGCAAAATTCTACCTCCCCGAAGAACGACGCATCGCCGCTGAACTCCGCTTCACGGAGGAAAAAGCTCCCGTGCGTACCTTCGTCATCGCTGCTGCCCTCCTCGCCGTTGTCATCGCCGCAGCCACCGTCGCCGTCCCCGAACTCCTCCAGATGCTCGACAACCTCATGACCCAGCTCACACCGCGGGGGAATGTTTTATAGTGGGGAGTTTCCCCAAGGTACGTAGTACCTCCTAACCCCATTCCAAAAAACTTCAATCTATGTGGATGGATCAGGTATATCCAAGGGTGAAGTGTTGTAAGATAGTTTAATAATATGGAAAGCAAGATCATTCGAAAGAACGAGATTTTTCTTCTTGAAGTGGACGGCAAGACGATGCCGATGTACGGGTATATGTCCTATCAGCCGGAAAAAGCCTGCTATGAGGACTTCAAAAACGCCGGTGTGCATCTGTTCTTCACCGCCGTCTATGCCGGAGATCGCGGGATCAATCAGAATTCCGGGATCCGGCCGTTCCGCAGAGGGTTCTGGAAAGGGTACGATTCCTACGACTTCTCCGTCGCTGAACGGGATTTCCGTCGCATCCTCGGAGACTCCAGGCCGGGTGAAAATTACCTCATCCCGCGCCTGATGGTCGAACCTCCGTCGTGGTGGGAAGACGAAAATCCGGGTGAATTGTGTCTCGATGCGCAGGGTACGCCGGTGCATCACTCCTACTGCTCCGAAAAGTGGAAAAAGGATACCGAGCATATGATGGAGGCGTTCCGCGACTGGCTCGACGAAAGCGGATTCGCGGCGTACGTCCCCGGCTGGCACATCGCCTGCGGGAACACGGAGGAATTCCTCCGGCCGAACCATCATCCCATGCAGTACACAGACTACTCGCCGTGTGCGCTCCGTGCGTTCCGGCAGTGGCTGAAACAACGGTACGGCAACGCGGAATCGCTGAACCGTATCTGGCATACATCTTATGCTTCCTTTGACGATGCGCAGTTTGCCACACCCGCACAGCGTATGTTCGGCTCTGCTGCCGGCGGTGCGCTGCACGATCCCGCGTTCGAACAGCGGGCGATCGACACATACGCATTCCTTAATGAAGTCAACGCGCAGGCGGTGGTCGATCTCTGTGCGGCAGCGAAACGTGTGACCGGCGGGAAGCAGGTCATCGGCGCATTCTTCGGCTACTCCACGGTGGGTACAGAGGAAGGGCATCATGCCGCGCACATCGTTTTCAAGAGTGACGCGGTCGATTTTCTCGCGAGTCCGTTCATGTACACCGACAACCGCGCGGCGGGTGTGGACTGGGGATTTCCCGGCTCCGTCGAATCCGCGATGCTGCACGGCAAACCGTGGTTCATGGAAGCGGACGTGCGCACCTGTCTCTCGGAACCGATCAGCAAATGTATGCCGCACGCGGATCCGGTGGTCAACCGCGCCTACGACGGTCCGGTCTGGCTCGGTCCGGACACCGTGGAAGGCTCGCTCGGGCAGATGACGAAAGCGCTCGCGCGTGTGCTGACCCACAACACCGCCGTATGGTGGTTTGATATGTGGGGCGGGTGGTATGACCACGATGAGTTCCGCGCGTTCCACCGTAAGGCAAGAGAAATTTATGAAGAATACACCGCAGCGGGCGGGTCGAAGAACGCCGCGCCGGCTGCGGTATTTCTGGACGACGCGTTCTTCCACCGGATCAGCCCGATTGAAGGATACGCGTGGATGTATCACGAATTATGCAGACAGCTCGGGTACACGGGAACGCCGTACCGGCTGTATCTGCTGGATGACTTCGCGAAGGTCGATCCGGCGGACTATCGTCTCGCACTGTTCGGACCGGCCGCGGAATGGACACCGGAAACGCTGGACGCGCTGAAAAAATGGCGGGCGGACGGACGGATGCTCGTCTTCCTTGACGCTCTGAACACGGATACGTCTGCGGCAAGCGGAATTCTGTCCGTTGAAACGGGACTGGAACGTCTGCCGGGCGACGCACAGATTGTATCGGACGCGGCGGGACGGACGGTTTCGATCCTGCGCCGTCACGCAGAATACAGCGTATACTGCACGGCGGAACGGACACCTCCGGCGGATCTTCTGCGCCGACTGATCCTTGCGGCGGGCGGACAGATTTACACGTTCGGCGGCGATGTGGTGTATGCGAGTGAAAAATATCTTGCGGTTCACGCGGCGTCGGACGGAGTGAAGCGGATCTGCGTACCGTACAAGGCAAATCTTGCGGACGTATTCACGGGAGAGATCCTTCCGGGGAACGAGTCGTTCGCGGAAGCGGAAATGAAAAAAGGCGAAACCCTCCTTTTACGGATCAACAAAAAATAAAAGCAAAACAGGAGAACCTATGAACCAACCGACCAACGGGGGCGTAAACCGTGCTCCCCGCAAGAAAAAGAAGAAGCGCAGCTTTGCCGCGGTGATCATCACGATCATTCTGGTGGCGGTTCTGTGTCTGGCGGGTCTGATCGCGATCGTATACGCGTCGGGCGTACGCTATATCAAAGTGAATGTAACGGAAGACCTTTACGTGAAATTTCTCGGGCAGGTGGACGAAAACGGCGAGCCGTACAAGGGACGTCTGATCTACTCGGACGGTGTATCGGCGGACGTAAACCTTGACCGCGAAGAAATCTCATACTCAAACGGCGACGTCTACACGGGCGGTCTTGACAACCTGCTGAAAAACGGGGAAGGGCAGATCATCTACGCAAACGGCGACACCTACGTGGGCACCTTCGTGAACGACCGCATCTCCGGCACCGGTACCTACACCTATGTCGGCGGTGACATCTACGAAGGCATGTTCGAAAACGGCGTAAAATCCGGTACCGGCACCTACACCTTCGCGGACGGCTCCGTCTACGAAGGCGAATTCGCAAATGACAAAAAGAACGGCTCCGGCGAATACCGCTATGCCTCCGGAGACACCTACATCGGCACCTACACCGACGACATGAAAAACGGCTCCGGCATCTACACCTGGGCAAACGGCGACGTCTACGAAGGCGCCTACGTGAACGACGTCCGCAGCGGCACCGGTACCTACACCTGGGCAAGCGGCGAATCCTACACCGGCGAATTCAAAGACAATCTCCTCTCCGGCGCCGGCACCTACTCCTGGCCCTCCGGCCGCGTCTACAAAGGCTACTTCGAAAACGGCGTGATTATCCGTGCGGAGACGCCGTGAATATAAAATGATGTTCTTGAGGGGAACTTTTGAAAAAAGTTCCCCTCAAACTCCCTTCAAAACCTTTTAATCTGTTACAGTGATTTGGTACTGTGCAGATTTTTTGTTTTTTTGGGGGGATTTTATTGGGTTTGTACGTAGCCATTTCGTTTGTCCCAGTTGACAAAGTGGAGCAATCCAAATCCTGAGGAAGGGTGGAGACGGAAATCAGGGCATTCGCTCCCTGATTTCCCACGCCAGCTTACGATATGGTGATATAGTGCGTTACTATTGAATTCAGCTACGGTAAATCATTTTCCGCTCGTCTTGGCTGCCGCCGTCCGAGCTTTTCGTTCATGAAAGCGGCTGACATATCATTTGCACAAACGCAAAGCATGGACGGCGGCAGCCAAGCCATGCGGCGTTATTCTTTATGTAGCTGAATTGTAACGCGACGCACAAAATTTCGGATCCGGAAACCGGCGT
>JBGVOJ010000789.1:0-7609 GCA_045126415.1 Eubacteriales bacterium
AAATCATCAGGAGTAGTGGAGCGACTTCTCAAAACTTCGTTTTGTTCAGCACAGACCCACTCAGATACGGTAATATCGTGCGCCGCGTTACAATTCAGCTACATAAAGGAAACCACCGCATGTCTTGGCTGCCGCCGTCCATGCTTTGCGTTTGTGCAAAATGTATGTCAGCCGTCCTCACTAACGAAAAGCTCGGACGGCGGCAGCCAAGACGAGCGGAAAATGATAGAATGTAGCTGAATTCAATAGTAACGCACGATATCATCGTATCTGAAACCGGCGCGGGAAATCAGGGAGCGAATGCCCTGATTTCCGTCTCCACTACTTCTGATAATTTGGATCGCTCCACTTTGTCGACTGGGATCAACGAAATGTCAGCGCACGAACCCATTCCAATCCCCCCCAAAACTGCAAATTTGCAGTTTCAAACGCCCTGTAACCGTATAAAGAGGTTTGGAAGGGAGTTTGAGGGGAACCTTTCCTCTGAAAAGGTTCCCCTCAAGAAATCCGCACAAACAATATTTTATTCGAAATAGCCCATCATCTGATCGAGCTTCTTGTTGATCGCCTTGGTCTGCTTCTGGAGAGAAGAAGCGAGGTTGATGTCCTTGGAGTAGATCTGGTTGCGGAACATGTAGGGGAGGTTTGCGAGATAAGTACCGAACTGGAACGCGAATTCGCAGCGGCGGCCGTCCATGATGAGGTCGACCATCTGGGCGGTTTCTGGGTCTTCGGAGTACTTGTTCTTCAGAGCGGTGTCATAGTAAACCGGGAATACGGTCTTGTAGGATTCCGCGTTGAGCGCTTCCATCACGATGCCCATGAAGTCGTAGCTGGTTTCGGGAAGGGTCTTCGGTACGCCGAATACGGAGAACTGGTCCATGGAAATGGTGTAGTACGCTTCCTGGGATTCGTCGTACTTCGGGTACGGGAGAATACCGTACGCGTAGTCCACGTCACGGAGTTCCTGGAACGCGGATTCGAACATCAGCTGCATGATACCGACGTTGCCCGCTACGTTTTCCGCCTTGCCGGTCGCTTCATCCATAAAGTGATATGCACCGTTGTTGCCTACGAGGTGGTTGATGATCTTTTCAAGCGCGGTGAATACCTTTTCGGTGCCGAGCTGAACGGTGATTTCGTTGGTTTCCGGATCGTAGGAGGTCAGACGTTCGCCGATCGCGTCAACCCATACGTCGGTACCGTGATATACCCAGAAGCCGTAGCCGAAGGTGTCGCCGACGCTCTTCTGACCGTCACCGTTGGTGTCTTCGTAAATGTTGCCGGAAATTTCAATGAACTTGTCAAGCGTCCAGCCGCCTTCAAATACGATACCGTACAGATCGGACGGATTGTAGCCATAGTTCGACATCAGATCCTGGTTGAAGAATTCCGCAAAAGTATACGTCAGCGCGGTAATGGAAAGGTCACCCATGATGCAGAACAGCTTGCCGTTGATCGTCGCACCGTCGTTGGACAGCTGGTTCCACCACGGCTGGGTCTGATCGATGTGGGGCATATCGTTCCAGTTCAGGTAGGAACCCGCCGCAATCGGCGTGGACGCCACATACTGGTGATGTTCCACGATTTCGCACGCGTCATCACCCGAGGTTACGAGCGTACCGATTTCACTCTGCGGAGAACCGGTCAGAATGGTCGTGATCTTGGTGTCAAACCGTTCTTCGATCTTCAGGTTGCGGTTGTAAACCGAGTCACTGGTCGCTTCCCCGGTCAGTTCTTCCGAAACAAACTGGAAGTTCTTCTGTTCGGACGTCAGAATACGGAATTCCTTGCCGTCAAACTTCTGATCCGGAAGATTGTCCGGAATCGCCAGTCTTGCTTCTGCTTCGGAAAGTTCCGCTTCGGTTTCTTCCTCCACAACTTCTTCCCCTGCAGAGGGTGCATCCACTGCGGTATTCTCCTGTGCCGCATCATTGTTCTCCGTGCTTTCCGAACATGCGGTAAACGCCGGAAGAACCATGAGCAGCGCAAGAATCAGCGTAAGAATTCTCTTTTTCATTGCAGTAATACTCCTTGTCTTTTTCGTTTAAAAGTTTTTGAAAAGGGGATTGGCTCCGACTTGCAGAGCAAGTCGGGGAAAAACTTTTTTCAAAAAGTTTTTCCCCAATAATCCCATTATTTTTCAATCGCAGCCACACGGGTCTGAGCTGCCTTCAGACGGGCCGCGTCGAACTTTTCACGGCGGTCAAAGGCATAGATACCGTTCTTTTCCTGGTAAACGTCGGTGAGCTGGGTATAACAGTACGCACACATCTTCGGATTGTCGAGAAGAACCTTCGTCAGACCTTCAAAGCGTTCGTAGAATTCTTCGAGAGTCTTCGGTGCTTCGCCGTAACCCCATGCCGCGCCGTGGTCTTCGTCCAGATTCCAGTAGATGCCGCCGAATTCGGATACGAAGTAGGGCTGACCTTCCTGATAGGGCATGTCATCCTTCGGGAAGTTGTACCAGATCGGACCTTCTCCGGTTGCCAGACCGCGATGGTGTTCTTCCAGTTCCGCCGGAACCTGCGTATAGTCGTGTACGTCGTAGATGTCCGTGATTACATGAACGTATCCGGAAGAGTCGATGATCGGACGCATCGGGTCGATCGCGCGGGTCGCCGCATACATCGTGCGGAATGTCTGGAAATTCCGGCGCGGACCGGTTTCGTTGAAGGGACACCAGCCGACGATTGCAGGATGGTTGTAGTCTCTTTCCACTTCCGCCAGCCATTCGGGCATGATCGAAAGAAGTGCCGCGGGATTGGATTCATCCAGACCCCAGTTCGGGAATTCGCCCCACAGCAGATAGCCTGCCTTATCCGCAAAGTACAGCAGATAGGGTTCAAATACCTTCATGTGCAGTCTCGCGCCGTTGAAGCCGACTGCCATGGACATTTCAACGTCCTTCTTCAGATCGTCCAGCGTCGGAGCCGTGTAGATGCCGTCCGGATAATAACCCTGGTCAAGTACCAGTCTCTGGTATACCGGCTTGCCGTTGATTTCAATCGCATAGCCGTTGATCCGTACATCACGCATACCGAAGTAGCTCTGGATGGTATCGCCGCCGGCAGTCACCGTCAGATCGTACAGATTCCCTTCGCCCACATTCCACAGCTTCGGTTCGGGAATCGCAATGCGGAGCTTCGCGTGCTTGCCGAGAACCTTCGCCTTGCCGCAGGCAACGTGTTCTCCGCCGAAGGAGACACACGCGCTGACTTCGTCAATCGCGCAGTACTTGCCTTCCAGCGTAACGAGAATTTCAACTTCTTCCGCCAGAACATCGGGCGTGATCTTCAGATTCCTGATGTAGTTTGCCGGAACGTATTCCATCCATACGGTCTGCCAGATACCGGTGCAGCGGGTGTAGTGACAGCCTCTGTTGTAGTAGCTGTAGTAAACCTGCTTGCCGGTCGGCTGGAGATTGCTCTTGCCGTTGTCTTCCGCAAATACAACAATGGTGTTTTCACCTTCAGTTACAAAGTCGGTCACATCCATCGCAAAGGGCGTATAGCCGCCGGTGTGATCGCCGACCTTCTTGTTGTTGACGTAAACTACACTGTAGTAGTCCACTGCGCCGAAGTGCAGCAGAATACGGCCGTTTGCCTTGTCCCATCCTTCGGGAAGGGTTACGGTACGTCTGTACCAGCACGCGGGGATGAAGTCCACGTATTCGATGCCGGACAGCTTGGATTCGGGAACGAACGGTACAACGATTTCGCGGTCGTACTTCGGAGCTTCCCACATTTTTCTTTCACGGCCGGAATTACCGAAGTCAAAGGCAAATTCCCAGGTACCGTTGAGGTTGATCCACGATTCATCGCCGCGGACGAGCGTCGGACGCGGATACTCGGGTCTCGGAATAGACATAATCAGTCCTCCTGTATATAAAAATTTATTTTCGCAGATCACTTCACATCATCCGTGTAGATTCCGGTGATGCCCATGGCATAATACAGCTGCTGTTCCTCATCCCCGTTGACCGTGTGGATGTACAGGGGTGTTCCGGATTTCAGCATCCCTTCAACATACCCGTTCACCGGACACAGTTCATGCGAGAACGTGAACCCGATCAGCGGATGCGTCTTCGAGAAATTCCCGAGGGACTTCCAGTCCACCTTCGGTCCCCATTCCAGCCGGTACAGCGTGTACACAATGTACTCAAAGCCCAACTCACGGATCGCGTCGTACTCGCTCTCATCGTAAATCTGCACGATAAAACGGTTCTTCAGGTCAGGCGCATATTCCGCAATCGCCGCGGCTCCGGCAAGATTGTCGTCCTTGATGTCGGTCACGATGTACGTACCTTCGTTTTCACGCAGGAAATCGACGATATCCCCGAGCCAGATCGGCGTGAAGTTCCGGTAGATCTTACACTCCAGAAACTCGTTCAACGTCAGCGGCACGTCGTTCGTGATTTCGTCCGCGTATTCCGTGTACCAGTCATGGATACACGCGAGATAGCCGTCGGATGTGAAGTTGAAGTCGATCTCAATGACCTCGCATCCGGCGTCCGCACACTGCTGCAGACCCTCAAGCGAGTTCGAACCGTCGTAAGTACGCGTGTTTCCGTCCCGGTCCACGCCGGTCAGCCGTCCCGCCGCGTGGATGATATATTTCATATCCTCCCGGATCGCGGCCGCCTCTTCGGGATTCGTGTAATCCGGATATAACGGCTCCGGTTCTGCCTGACCACAGGAAACCATGCCGAAGGTCAGCACCACCGCCGTGACCGCGCAGATCGTACGTGTCCAGTTCATTTTTAATCTCCTTCAGAAATAAATTGAAAGGCGGAGGAAAAAATCCTCCGCCTGCCAATGATAATAATCAGTTGTTATTCAATTATTCAGCATCTTCTGCTTCATCAGCAGCGTCTTCTGCTTCTTCGAGAAGAGCGCGGATGGAGAGACCAACCTGATGGTTTTCGTTGTTGATGGAGGTGATCTTAGCGGTTACAACCTGACCAACTTCGAGAACTTCGTCGGGCTTAGCGATCTTGTGATCGGTGATCTGGCTGATGTGGATGAGACCGTCGCAGCCGGGAACGATTTCAGCGAATGCGCCGAAGGGCATGAGGCTGACAACCTTAACTTCCGCAACATCACCTTCCGCATACTTGGTGGTGAAGATGTACCAGGGGTTCATTTCTTCGGTCTTGTAGCCGAGGGAGATTCTGCCCTTTTCGCGGTCGAATGCCTTAACGTATACGTGGATCTTGTCGCCGATAGCAACAACTTCGGACGGATGCTTTACGCGTCTCCAGGACAGTTCAGAGGTATGTACCATACCGTCTACGCCGCCGAGATCAACGAATGCACCGAAGTCGGTAAGGCTCTTGACTTCGCCGTCATATTCCTTGCCTTCTTCGATTTCTGCCCAGAATGCGTCTTCACGTGCCTTGCGTTCTTCACGGAGTACGGCACGGATGGATGCATATGCTCTCTTGCGGTCTGCCTTGATTTCGATGATCTTTACCTTCTGGGTTGTGCCCTGGAGGGAGTAGAGATCGCCGTCCTTGGGAACGCCTGTCAGAGATGCGGGGATGAATACCTTTACGCCGAGGATGGTGATGATTACGCCGCCCTTAACGATTTCGGTGATCTTGCCTTCGAGGATTTCGCCGGACTCGGAAGCTTCAACGATCTGATACCAGTTGGCATCGGAGTCAACTCTTGTCTTGTCGAGAGTTGCAATACCGTCGATGTCGCTTACCTTGATTACCTTAGCCTTTACTACGTCGCCCACCTTGTAGAGAACGTCGAGCTTAGCCTGCGGATCGTCAGTTGCCTTGTCGTGAACGATGACGCCGGTTGTCTTTGCGCCGAGGTCGAGATGAATTTCATTCTGCGAAATCGACGTAATAACGCCTTCAACGATATCTCCTGTATTTAAAGTTTTGAGTGACTGTTCGAGAAGTTCGGCAAAGTTTTCCATTTGCTCATTCATGGTTTTATATACCTCCTGTATTAAACTGTCGGGTGTTGAAGCACCTGCAGTAATTGACAAATTTTGGTGTGATCCTACCTTTATATCCTTGAGATCCGACACGTTGTTGATAAAGTAAACTTTATCGCAATGCTCGGCGGCAACGTCGCGCAGTTTCCGTGAGTTTGAGCTCTCGGGACTGCCTATCACGATGACGGCGTCGGACTCTTTTGCGAGGCTTTTCGCCTCTTCCTGCCTAAGTTGAGTCACATTACATATTGTATCAAAAATTCGCGCTTCTGTATAGACCTTTTTGATAAAATTAATAGTTTTCTTCCATTCGTCCAAATTTTGCGTGGTTTGAGATGCAATAATTATGGATTTTGCACAAAAATTTTCGACCTTATTTTTTTTGAAAAATTGCTCAAGCTCGAAGGAAGTCGAAAAAGTGTACTTTTCACCCTCCGCACAGCTCATAATGCCCTCGACCTCGGGGTGATCGCGGTCTCCGGAGAGGATGAAAACGCGTCCCTCGCCCGAATTTTCGTGTGCGATCTCGCGGACCTTCGTAACGTACGGGCAGGTGCAGTCGAGAAGGTGGAAGTCGGGACAGCGCGCTGCACATTCCTCGAGAGACTTTACGACAGAGTGGAGCTCTCCGTGTGCGCGGATGACGAGGGAGATGTGCTCACCACGGTCAGCGGCATCAATGAGGGAGGGTATATCCTCGCGGGAGAGCTCGCGCACTCCCATTGACTCGATCTTCTTCGTATAGTTGTCGTTGTGGATGATCCTGCCGAGGGTGTAGATGCGGCGACCGGGCTCGGCTTCTGCGATCTCACGCTCAAGCTCTCCCGTGGCGCGTCGAACCCCGAAGCAGAATCCCGCGTGCTTTGCAATCTTTACGTTCATTCGAGGCTACCGTTTCCTTCTCCGAATTTGATCTCGCAGACCTTGCGGAAGATGATCTTCGAGGCATTTAAGTACTCTGTCTGACCGCCCGAGACAAACTCGAGCTCGTCAAAGTAGATGGGTTTGCCGAAGGTGACGTAGTTTTTGCGGAAGATTCCCGTCTTGCCGCGTGCGTTGTCGATGAACACGGGGACGATCGGTGCCTTTGAGCGATACGCGATCATGCCGACGCCCGCTTTGACCTCGGTCGTGCGGGGGTCCTTTTTCCCGTGGCGGTGTCCCTGCGGGAAGATGCCGATGAGCTCGCCTGCCTCAAGCATCGAGATCGTGAGCTTGATGCTCGACACGTCGGCTCCTCCACGATTGACGGGGTACGCGCCGAGTCCGCGGATGAGCTGCGCGAGAAGCGGTATCTTAAACAGCTCCTTCTTCGCCATGTAGCGCACCTGACGCTTCGTGGATGCGGAGATCACGAGCACGTCGGAGAACGCGGTGTGGTTCGAGGCGACGATAGCTCCGCCCTCGGGGATGTTTTCCTCGCCCGAGACTTGTATGCGCCAGAGCTTAAATACTGCGGGCTGGAACATTTTATACATTTTTTCGAAAAAAGTCATTTTCACTCTCCGTGGTTCTTGATGTATTCGTCCATGAGGCCGATCACGTATTCGGCAGAGCCCTCTGCGGTGTATCCGTCGTTTACAAAGACTACTGCGTCGTCGGCGGGGCGGAGAGGGGCTATCTCACGCTCGCTGTCCTGTTTGTCGCGAGCGTT
>JBGVOJ010000790.1:0-12146 GCA_045126415.1 Eubacteriales bacterium
TTCTTCCACGACAACCGTACGGGAATGCTGATCTTGCCCGACCGGGCCTATAACCTTGAAATCTACGCCTGCCTGCTGGTGAAGGCATCGGAGGACAACATCTTCGAGCCGGAAGCGGTGAGCGGCGATATGAATAAATTATACGATTTCTGCACGGAAAACGCGATGTACGTCCATGCGGAAACCATGGAAGCGGCGAGAAACGATCCGTCAGCGAAGACCCTGGCGCTGTCGACGTGCTCGTCGGAATTCACGGACGCAAGAACGATCGTCCTGGCAGTGATGCAGCCGTATCACGCGGACGAAACAGGAGGATAAAACGTATGAAAAAGAACTGGCGGCGGGTCCTTGCGGCACTGCTTGGAGTGATGATGATGCTGACGCTGTCGATGACAGGCGTAATGGCAGAGGAAGGATATCCGGAAGTGGGGATTCCCGTAACGATCGAGCTGAAGGGAGACCGACCGCTGACGGAAGACACGTTTGAGGTGATCCTGACCGGGAAGAACGGAGCACCGATGCCGGAAGGCAGCGAAAACGGGAAGTACACGCTGGAGATCGAAGGGGAAGACACGGTATCGTTCCCGGAGATCGTGTATACGCGCGTGGGAGTATATGAATACACGATCCGCCAGAAGTCCGGAGCCAACAAATACGTGGACTACGATGAAACCGTATACGAAGTAACGGTGTACATCACGAATAAAGAAGGCGGCGGCTACGACGTGACGGTGGTGGCGTATGAAAAGGGCGGCGAGGACAAGTGCGAAGTGGAATTCGAAAACCGCTACGACTATCCGAACAAGCCGATCATTCCTCCGCCGGAAACGGAACCGGAAGAAACGAAGCCGGTAAGACCGGAACCTCCGGAAACGAATCCTCCGGAAACGACGCCGGCAGAGACGATCCCTCCGGAAACGGAACCGGAGCCGGAAGAAACGGAGCCGGAAGAAACGGAACCGGAAGAAACGGAGCCGGAAGTGATCGAGACGGAGCCGGAACCTGAGGAACCGGAAGAAATTCTGGTGCAGACGGGACAGCTGAACTGGCCGATCTCTGTGCTGTCGGTAGGCGGCATGGGCTTTGCGGCAGTGGGCTGCGTGCTTCTGAAGGGCAGCCGGAAGGATGACGAAGAAGAAGCAGAGGACGAAAAGGAAGAAGACGACGGTGAGTAATTTCAGAAAAGCGGGAATTGTTTGCCTGAGCATGGGAGCGGTGCTGATGATTTCGGCACTGCTCCTGTTTATGTACAATCAGGCGGAAGACCGTCGAGCGGGAGAAGCATCGGCGGCAGCGGTGACGGAACTGCAGACGCTGCTGGAGAAGCGAACGGAAGCGGAAACCCGGGAAGAAGCGGAAACAAATATACCCGAAGAAACAAAAGGTCTGGAAGAAACAGAAAATTCCGCAGAAACCGAGGCGGAAGAAGTACCTGCAGGGGAAGAAGCCCCCCGTATGACGGTGGAAGAGATCGGAGGATACGGTTACATCGGGATTCTGGAGCTTCCGACGCTGGGACTGGAGCTACCGGTGATGGAGGAATGCACGGACGGGAACCTGAAGAAGGCGCCGTGCCTGTACCACGGATCGGCAGCGGAAGGGAATCTTGTGATCGCGGGACACAACTACCGCCAGCATTTCGGGTATCTGCCGGACGTGGAGATCGGCGATACGATCACGTTCACGGACATGGATGGTGTGGTATACACATACGAAGTTGGTGCCGTGGAAACGCTTGCAGCAACGGCGGTGAAGGAAATGAACGAAAGTGAATGGGAACTGAGCCTGTACACATGTACCTACAGCGGAAACGAGCGGATCACGGTAAGGTGCAGACGTGTGGGGTGAGAGATGAAGGATCTGACCGGAGAGACATTCCATCGCTGGACGTTCATCGGTCCGTACACGGAGACGGCGAAAGACGAGCGGAAATGGCTGGGCCGCTGTGAATGCGGGACGGAGAAGGCGTATTCTTTCGGTACATACTCCACCATCGAGGAAGCAACCGAAGCCCGAAGAAAAGGGGAAGAACTTCGGTATACCGCGACGGCGGAGAATCCGGTCAGTATTCGTGTGGAACGGGACGGGTACGGGGAACTGAACGTCCGGTTTGAACCGGCTGTGTGAAGTTTATGAGCAGACAAAACAAAATATCGGTCGGATATCACTTCGGTCATTTGACCGTGACGGAAGATACCGGAGAACGGAAAAACGGATATACCGTCTGGAAATGCACGTGCGACTGCGGGAACGATATACGTTTGGATACAAGATATATCCGGAGGGAGACGATCACGGACTGCGGCTGTATGTCATCGATCCGTCCGGGGCAGATTGACGTCACCGGACAGCGGTATGGGAAACTCCTGTGCCTTTATCCGACAGAGGAGCGTGACAAAAGCGGGAACACCTTGTGGCAGTGTCAGTGTGACTGCGGAAACACCTGTACGGCTTCGCTCGGTTCTCTGCGTGCGGGATACAAGAAAAGCTGCGGATGTCTGAGTCATCCCCCGCTGAAGGATTATGTAGGAAAGCGTTTCGGCAGTCTGACGGTCACGGAATATGCCGGCAAACAGAGCGGGATGCACCGGTGGAAATGCGTCTGCGACTGCGGGAATGAAACGGTTGTCGGTCAGACGCTCCTGCAGACCGGAAAGACGAAAAGCTGCGGGTGCCTGCAGGCGACGGTGATCTATGACAATCTGAAACTGTGTGAAGGGACATCCGTTACTTTGCTGGAAACCAGAAAAAAGAACACGTCGAAGAGCAATACGAGCGGATATACGGGTGTATACCGGAATAAGCGGAGCGGCTTATGGACGGCGCAGATCACCTTCAAAGGAAAGACGTATTATCTGGGGTCGTATGCGAAGATCGAAGATGCCGTGAAAGCGCGTCAGCGCGGCGAAGAAATGCACGATGAGTTTCTGGAATGGTATCACCGGGAATTTTCGTCCGAAAACAAAGAGGAAACAGTTCACGAAAAAGTTTCGTTAAAATGAAAAATATGAGAAAAGTTCTTGAGAGTGTTCTTGATTTTTCCATGTGATTAGGGTCTATCTGAAAAGTCCGATTTGCTTCTTTGACTTTTTCGCTATTATAGCACTTTTCTGTCACTGGAGCAAATTTGACTTTTCGCTGAAGTGCAGTGCTGTAAATCCCCAGAAATTCAAGCAGATAGTATAGCTTTGCACAAGCAGCTGTCTGCTTGAATTTTTTATACTGGAGGATATATCATGCCCAGACCCACCATCACCGTTTTACTGGTGAATCCTTACGAAGCTCCAAAACCGATCGAAATTCCCGCAGAACTTTCTGCTTATCAGAAACTGGTCGGCGGCACGATTCAGGCGATTTATCCCTCAATGGAAGATCCGATCGCTCTGATCTGCAATGACGATAGCAAACTCTATGATATTATTGCGGGAACCTTATCGCTCGAATGCGGGAGAACTGTATGAGGCAATATCTGTCTGGAGGTATATCTGAAAAATTCGCTGAAGCAATTGACCTATAACGGTTATGTGTGCTATATTGAAAAGCATTTTAAACCTGTGCTGGGAGATGTCAGATTGTGCGATTTGAACCCGCAGATGCTGCAGTTGTTTTATAACCACAAACTTGAGGTGGAGGGATTGTCGCAGAAAACAGTGGTCAATATCAATCTCTTCCTTCACAGAGCTTTGAACTTTGCTGTGGGAGAAGGCTACATACGCAGCAATCCTGCGGAATCTTTGAATCTGTCGAGAGGACAGAAGCCGCAGATCGAAATTTTGAAACGGGACGAACAGGCAGCGCTCATCCGCGGCAGCTACGGGCATCGCTACGGAGTATTTGTCCGTCTGACATTATTCACGGGGATTCGTCTCGGTGAACTTCTCGGACTCAAATGGGAGGACGTCGATATATTCAGAGGGAACTACAGCATTTATGTGGATAACTGACAGAATCAAAAAAATTGCTGATCGAATTCGTGAGGAAGAAAAATCACAAGTTCTGCTTCTGGTGTTCCCAAACACTTGGTATAAACAGATTATATTTCCCATCTTCCTGTAGTGTAATGCTGTACTGCAGGGAGGTGGGGAAGACGCAAATTGTTGGAACAATGAATGAGCAGGAAAGTTTTTTGATGTTCTCAGGTCGAGTTCCTTGTGCGGGAATCAGATAGGAGTTCCTGTTTGTTTTTGAAAATCCAATTGGGGTAAGATTGGGGTAAAGCTTCTTCGGAAAAATTTTGTAAGATGTTACTTTTCACGCAAAAAAAGAACCTTTTCAAGCGAATCTCACTTAAAAAGGTACCTTTTTCGATTGCGGGGAAGGGATTTGAACCACATGACCTCCGGGTTATGAGGTCGCACTACAAATGTAATTATCGTGAACGTTCCCGGATGCGCCTGTGGTGGGTAAGATGGGAACGGATTTTTGAGGAAAAACGAGCGATTTCCCGGATGCCTTGCGGGAGATGGAGTTGGGTTGGGGTAGGATGGGGGTATAAATATTATTCAATATAATACTTTGCGCCAGCACCATGTCCTATTAGATGCAGTTTGTTTTTTTCGGAAGATGCAAGTTTTTGTAGGAGACGGCTTGCCTGTTGAGGAGTGAGATGAAGCAATTCCATAGCGTCTGCACGGGTAACAAACCCTTTATTTTTTGCCAATTGCAGGATTAATTCTTCGTGCCGCATGGTATCAATATCTTTGTTGCGAATATAACCGGTTGTATTATTTGTGGCATTATAATACTTTGCACCGAGCATATAGTAGCGTCCTCGGCCGTTTCCTCCAGCTTCAATAAGTCCGGAATCCGTCGACATTTCCAGAATACTGCGGGTTCTGGACTCATCATAATGAATATGGACAGATATATCATGTACAGAGGCGCGATGAAGTTCTTTTAGAGGGAGTTAATCAGTATTTACATAAATTGTCTGTAAAAGATATGCCTTGTATCAAAAACGTATTTTTCATTGTCTGCCGGACAATATCACTTGTAAATTTTCTGTTGATACGATATAATGAAGACAGTTCTGAGAAACGATCCGTTTTTACCAACAAAAGAATTCAATGAGGTGATAGTATTGTTGACGGTTGCAGAAATCAAAAGGCATTGTTATTTTTCCTCCAGCTATTCCAAGGGACAGGAGTTGTATTACAGCAAAAAATACCGGAATCTGCGGATCATTCATAACGTGGAGGACGGTTCGTCGGAAGTAACGGCGGAGGTAAAGGGCAGCGGTTCTGTCTGGTATAACACCCGTGTGGTTGTCAGTGCCGATGGGGACGATATCATCGACTACTCCTGTGAATGTGCGTCCTATCAGCAGACGGAAAGTATGTGCAAGCATTGTGTGGCGGTCGCACTGGGGTTTCAGGCTGAACAGAAATCCAATCACTCCCTTCGCGGATATGTTCCGGCAGCACCCGTATCGTCCCGAGCTTCACAGACCTCACAGAGATCATCGGATTATGCACTGAAAAGTCTTCTCCAGCAGTTTTTCCCTGCCGCAGAGGAGGAGCCCTCTGATCTATCCGGCAGTATTCAGTTGGAACCATACTTTACCATGGATAGTTATTATGGAAAATTGAAGGTAGAGTTTCAGATAGGAAAAAGCAGACTGTATGTGGTTAAGGATATCCTGTGCCTTCTTGCGGCGGTGGAACAGCGCGCAAAAATCCGTTACGGAAAAAATCTGGAATTTGTACATACACCGGATGCCTTTGCGCCGGAAGCACTGCGCTGGCTGGACATCATGAAAAATGTTGCCGCCGCAGAGTATCAGATTCAGGATCTTTCCAGTCGGTATACAGAACCCTCTGCCAATTCCTCTTATCGCTCCCTGAGTATGGGAGCCTATGGAATCAACCTTTGCCTGTCAGAGTATCTGGATAAGGAGATACCGGTTCCGGGGCTTCGTAAAAAGGTAGTTTCCGGGAATCCGCCGCTGACCATGGCTATCACCGGTGTGGAACAGGGGGCAGAACTGACTCTGTGCGAGGAGGAATTGCAGATACTTCCGATTTATCAGCAAACGTATCTGGTGAGGAAATCGAAAATATACTGCTGTACCGAGGACTTTTCTCGGACAATGCTGCCTCTTCTGCAGAATTTCGGGATTACCGCCGGGCAGAGGTATTCCATCAGCAGCCGCACGCTGTTTATGGCACCTTCCGATTACC
This sequence comes from Eubacteriales bacterium, assembly GCA_045126415.1. Lineage (GTDB taxonomy): Bacteria > Bacillota > Clostridia > Oscillospirales > CAG-272 > UMGS1696. The sequence continues at coordinate 6,180 of JBGVOJ010000790.1, forward strand.
GGAGTTTCTGCCGGTATGTACTGCCGAAGGTGGAACCATATATGGAAGTGGTATACAGGGAGTTCGATCTGCAGAGCTATCAGCCGATACCGGCACAGTTCCGGGTTTATCTTACGATTCCGGAGAATACCGCCGCCGATTCCACGGAAACGCTTGCCGTCGAAGCACGCTGTGATGCTTTATACGGAGAGGAAACCTTCGATCTGGCGGATAACGGCAAAGTCCACGAAAGTCTCCGGGATATCGAAGCGGAACGGAAGATCGAACACCTTCTGCGGCAGTATTTGCCCGACCATCCGGCGGATATACCACCGGAGAAGTTCCGCTGTGAAGGCGAGGAACACACCCTGATATTGATTCAGGAGGGGATTCCCAGACTGCAGGAAGCGGCGGAACTGATGATCGATCAGAAGCTCCTGGACATCCGGGTAAATCCGTCTCCCAAGATCACTTTCGGCATTTCTCTGGGGAATGGTCTCCTGACGCTCAATATTGGCAGCGATCTGCAGAATCCGGAAGAAATTTATGAAATTCTGCAGTCCTATCGGATGAAAAAGAAATACCACCGCCTGAAGACAGGAGAACTGCTTTCTATGGACGGAGATGCCCTGCGGCTGCTCCAGGAGGTCAGCGACGGTCTGCAGCTGAACAAAAACCAGCTGGAGAGAGGAACGGCTGAATTGCCCCAGTACCGTGCGGCCTATCTGGATGAAATGGCAAAACAGAATTCCGGCAGCATTCAGGTCAGCCGCGATGCCGCATTCCGTCGGATGATTGCCGATCTGGACAGTTATCAGAACAGTGAATATGAGGTTCCTGCTTCCGTTCATGCAGAACTGCGGGAGTATCAGACAGACGGTTTCCGCTGGTTATGTACGCTGGCGCGGTATGGACTGGGCGGCATTCTGGGAGATGATATGGGACTTGGGAAAACCTTGCAGGTAATTGCCTATTTTGCACAGTCCGGAGGAAAGTCTCTGGTGGTGTGTCCCGCTTCTCTGGTATACAACTGGGAAAGCGAACTTCGGAAATTCGCTCCGGAGCTGTCTGTTGTCATCATTACCGGCGATACCCGTCAGCGGAAGGAGATTCTGGAGAACCTGCCTCACGCCGGGATAGCCGTGACCTCCTATGATCTTCTGAAGCGCGATGTGTCGCTGTATGAGAATCTCAGTTTCGATTGTATGGTAGTAGATGAAGCCCAATATATCAAAAATGCCGGAACACAGGCGGCCAAAGCGGTGAAGGCCATCCGTTCCCGGGTACGTTTTGCCCTGACAGGCACTCCCATAGAAAACCGCCTCAGCGATTTATGGAGCATTTTTGATTTTATTATGCCCGGGTATCTGTACAGTTATCAGAAATTCTGCGAGGAGATGGAACGCCCCATTTCCGCAGAGAAAAACGAAACCGTTACCGCCCGTCTCAAGGCGATGGTTGCTCCTTTCCTGCTGCGGAGAAAAAAAGAGAATGTACTGAAGGATTTACCGCCGCGTCTGGAGCAGCCCATGTATGTATCTATGACTTCCGGCCAGGAAAAACTGTACCGGGCATTGGAAGACCGGCTGGCTCTGAAGCTTTCCGATACATCGGATACGGATTTTCAGCGGGAACAGATTCAGATTCTGGCGGAACTGACCCGGATGCGGCAGGTCTGCTGCTCGCCGTCTCTTGTTTATGAAGATTACGACGGCGGTTCCGGGAAAATCGATCTGTGTATGGAACTGCTGCAAACCGCAGCGGAAAGCGGCCACCGGGTTCTGGTGTTTTCACAGTTTACTACCATGCTGGAACAGCTGATTGCCGCCTACTGTTCTTCCTGCGAAGGGACAGAGTATCTGTATCTCTCCGGCAAAAATACCAAGGAACAGCGTAAAGCTATGGTGGAACGGTTTCAGGCGGGAGATGTACCGGCATTTTTCATCTCTCTGAAGGCAGGCGGGACAGGCTTGAACCTGACTGCTGCGGATACCGTGATTCATGTAGACCCATGGTGGAATGCGGCCGCCGAGAATCAGGCCGCCGACCGGACGCACCGCATCGGTCAGGATAAAGTTGTGACGGTGTTCAAACTTGTGACCCGGGGTACCATAGAGGAACGCATCCTGGAACTGCAGGAACGGAAGAAGCATCTGGCCGAATCCGTTCTGTCCGGCGAAGGAATTGCGGATACGGCTGTTACCCGGGAAACCCTTCTGCATATTCTGGGCAGGGACAACCGTTAAACGCCCCACAGGGATTTCCGGTTGAAAATGAAAAAGCAGAATTATCTCAGACACAATCTTCGTCTTGATAAATCCCCAGATTTGTGGTAAAATAATATTGGATAATTATAAACGGATTCTGAGGGGAGGTACGCAGAGAATGGGCAGTTATCTGAACCCGGGCAGTAAGGACTTTCAGGAAAGTCTGAATTCAAAAATCTATGTGGACAAAACCCTGCTGATCGAACGGACGAACGAACTGGTAAATACCAGACAGAAATATATCTGCCTGAGCCGTCCGCGCCGGTTTGGAAAATCCATGGCGGCAGATATGCTGGCGGCGTATTACGGCTGCGGGGAAGATACCTCCGCAATGTTTGAAAATCTGAAAATAGCGAAAGCGGAATCTTTCAAAGAACACCTGAATCGGTATGATGTCATCAAGATCAATATGCAGACATTTCTGAGCAGGAGTCGTTCGGCAGAGGAGATGCTGCATCGGCTTCAGAAATATTTAACGGCAGAATTGAGCGCGAAATATAAAGAAGTTGTTTTCCTTGATGTGGAAGATTTTCTTCAAGTGATGATGGATGTCTACACGGAGACAAACCGCCCATTTGTGATCCTGATTGACGAATGGGACTGCCTGTTCCGGGAATATGCTCACAACACCGATGCCCAGAAAACCTATTTGGACTTCCTTCGTGCATGGCTGAAGGATCAGAATTATGTGGCACTTGCATATATGACGGGAATCCTGCCGATCAAGAAATACGGTACCCATTCCGCGCTGAATATGTTCACGGAGTATTCTATGGCGGATTCTGGAAGTCTAGCGGAGTTTTTCGGATTCACAGAGGAGGAAGTAAAGGTTCTCTGTGAGAAATATGGGATGGACTTTGACGAAGCCCGTTCATGGTATGACGGGTATGAGCTTGTTACACACAGTGTAAATGGGGATACGCATTATTCCATGTACAGCCCCAAGTCTGTGGTAGAAGCGATGCTGCGTCACAAATACGGTCCCTACTGGAATCAGACGGAAACTTACGAGGCACTGAAAGTCTATATCCAGATGAACATGGACGGTCTGAAGGATGCGGTCGTCCGGATGCTTGCCGGAGAGAGTGTTGAGATCAATACCGGCACGTTTACGAACGACATGACCACATTTTCAAAGAAGGACGACGTGCTGACCCTGCTTGTACATCTCGGTTATCTGACTTACGATTCCGAAAAATGTACGGTCTCCATACCCAACAAGGAAGTCGCACAGGAATACGTCAATGCGATCAGTACGATGGACTGGAGTGAAGTGACGCGGTCGGTGGAGGCGTCACGGAAACTGCTGCAGTCCTTATGGGATATGGATGCGGTGGCGGTGGCGAAAGGGATCGATCAGGCGCACGATGAGATATCGATTCTGCAGTACAACGATGAGAATTCACTGAGCTGTGTGATCGGACTGGCATTCTATTCTGCCAGGGATTACTATACAATCGTCAGTGAAATGCCGAGCGGCAAGGGATTTGCCGACATTTTCCTGATTCCGCGGCCAAAGCATATGGATAAACCTGCGGTAGTGATTGAGCTGAAGAAGGATAAGGATGCCAGAGGTGCGATTGACCAGATCAAGCAGAAGAATTATGTGAAAGCACTGGAAGATTACAAGGGAAATCTGCTGTTGGCGGGGATCAACTACGATAAGGAAAAGAAGTACACCTGTGTGATTGAGAAGTGGATTTGTGAATGAATAAGGAAATCGCAGTAATTTTCGAAATTGCTGCGATTTTCGCTCTCTTATAAGGGGCGTTTCTTTCATCCATAATGGAGTGTTTAGAACTTTACAGCTCCTTCACCGCGTCAACGACCCACTGGATCCGGTTCACATCAATGCTTCCGGGCAGCGTGCAGTCCGCGCCGATCATGATGCCGGTTGTGCCGGATTTTGCGACAAGTTCCTTTGCATACGCCTGAATTTCTTCCTTCGTCCCGTTGACGATCAGGCTGTCCCCGCGGTTGTCAAATCCGCCGAGGACACACTTGCCGCCGAAGAATTTCTTTCCTTCCGTCAGGTCAACATTTTCCACGAAGCACGCCCAGTTGATCGCCTTCGCGGGATAGTTCTGCCATACTTCCAGATGATTCGGAATTCCCGCCCATCCGCAGCAGTGGAGGACGTTGCAGTCGGAGAACTTGTTCGCGCGTTCCAGAACGGCAAGATCGCTCGGCGTCACGAATTTTGTGTATTCTTCGGGAGTGAAGCGATTCTTTTCGCCGCCCTGCACGCAGTAGTACACGCCGTCGATTTTCGCTTCGGTCAGCAGAAGCTCGCAGAGAACCGCATTATCCTGCGCCACCACATCAAGCGCGTAAGCAATCGCGGCGGGGTCTTCTCTGAGATGCTTCATGACGATATCGTTGCCCGCACCGAACCGCAGCGTGGAAAACGGCGCGAATACATTGTACAGAATCAGGCAGTCGCTCGTCAGTCCGGCTTTCACCGCTTTGGCACGTTCGACCTGCTCTCTGACAAACGGACTGTCCGCACCGAGCGGCTTCATGTCATACCAGTACTTCGCCTCCTTTACCGACTTTGCGACCGGGTTCGGATAATCGAAATACCCGTCGCACATCAGCTTGGCAATGTCAACGTCTACCTTATTATAATAGTCCAGATGCGCGTCCACGCGGGGCTGCCCCTTGGACTGCTCTGCCTTGAAGTGGAACCAGAACCCCACCGGCGGACGGTCCACCGGCTGATTGTTCATTGCCGCGATCACGCGTTCCCGTTTTGTCATGATAATACCTCCGATTTTATTCCAGCGGAACCGCACCCTCGAGCATATCGATCTCGGTGACGGTTCCGTCTTTGATTTTGTACGTTTTAATTTCAAACGGCTTGAATTCCGCGTCTAAAGTCTGTCCGAAGACGGGCAGTTCGATATGAGCGGATGCCGCCGTACCCTGACATTCGAACAGGCGGAAGATGTACACGTTTTCTTCCCGTTCGCTCCGCTTGAAGCAGCTCAGCGCGATGTTTTCCCGGTCGACAGAGATCAGCGCTTTCGGCTTCACGCCGTTTCCGGACGGACAGAATGCAAGCGGATATGCCCGCTGATTGAAAACGGCGGCTTCGCGGTCGGCTTTTTTCAGCAATTCCTCCCGATTGCCCGCGAGAATCCGGAATTTGTACCGGCGTTCACCCTGGTCCATCCGCTGCTGATACATGGGTTCGTGGAACGGTTCGCCCATGCGGAGTTTCCCGCACCGTAACCCGCGGAACGGAGAAGCGTCACGCCGAGATTCCCGTCGAAGAAGTTGGAGCCGTATACGCCGTCGTCGATCACAACAAGTGCGTGTTCTTCATCCGCCGCGGCCTGCCAGTACTGGGAGACCACATCGGCATACGACCGCTTCAGCACTTCGCGTCCGAAGATCGTCTGCCCGATGTGTTCGCCGTTTTCGATGACGGAGGGAATCCACAGCTTGAGGCGCTTTTTGTTTTCCGCGTTGAACACACGAAGCTCGACTTCCAGAACACCCGTTACCTTGTCCACGATGTACCGCGTGAGCAGGCGAGAGTTATTGTACATGAAGTCCGCTTCCACGACGACATTTACGTCGCCTTCGTCGGTCACACGGACGGGCTGAACGATGCCGGCCTTGACGCCCGCGAAATCGGTCGCCTGACCTGCGGTCATCAGATGGAACTGTCCGGTGGGTTCGTACACATTGAGCGCACCCTTGCCTTCCCAGCAGT
>JBGVOJ010000791.1:0-3349 GCA_045126415.1 Eubacteriales bacterium
GGATGCCGCACATTGCCGCGTAAATACCATTCATTCCAAGCAGTTCCTCATGCGTTCCCTGCTCGGCGATTTTTCCTTCCTTCAGGACAATGATATTGTCCGCCTTCATGACGGTCGACAGACGGTGCGCAATCACGATCAGCGTGTGCCGTCCGGTAAGGTTTTCAATTGCACGCTGGATTTCCGCTTCGGTTTCGTTATCGACTGCGGAGGTCGCTTCGTCGAGGATCAGCACCGGTGTATTCCGCAGCACCGCGCGGGCAATGGCAATACGCTGTTTCTGACCGCCGGAAAGACGGACGCCGCGTTCGCCGATCAGCGTCTGATAGCCGTCCGGCATCGCACGGATAAATTCGTCCGCGCAGGCAATTTTCGCGGCTTCGTACACCTGTTCCTCACTCGGATTTACGGCCCCATAGGCAATGTTGTCGTACACGGTGCCGTTGAACAGGAACACGTCCTGCAGGACAATAGACAGATTGTCACGCAGGGATTTCAGCGTAGCGTGGCGGGTGTCGTGTCCGTCGAGCAGGATCCGGCCGGATGTGGGGTCGTAGAAGCGTTCGAGCAGGGAGACCATCGTCGTCTTGCCGACACCGGTCGCACCGACGAGTGCAATCATCTGTCCCGGCTTTGCGGTAAACGATACGTTGTCGATGACGGTCGTTTCCTTGTCGTAGCTGAATTTCACGTTTTCGAAGACCACTTCACCGTTCCCGCGCGGGAGTTCTTCGGCGGTTTCATCTTCCTTGATTTCACTTTCGGTGTCGAGCAGTTCAAGCACACGTCCGGAGCAGGCGTTGGCAACCTGAATATCCTCCGCGAGACGTGCGAGCGCGGACAGCGGCGAGTAGAACAGCGACAGATACATGAAGAACCCGACGATATCAGCCGTGGACATGGTGCCGCGCATCGCAAAGACGCCGCCGACACCCATGACAATCACCGTACCGATGGAGGTCATGAATTCCACGGACGGGTGGTACATCGCGTTGTAGAAATTCGCACGGACGTTGACGTAGATGTACTTTTTGCAGTATTCGCGCATCCGGAGGGATTCCTTCCCTTCCATGCCGAACGCCTGGATTTCCTTCATTCCGGCGAGGTCGTCCTGCGTCATACCGTTCAGACCGGCGAGGACTTCCTGATTGATCTTGAACAGCGGCGCGACCTTTGTGATGAAGATCCGCGACAGTAAGATAATGAACGGCACAGGGATCATCGTGTACAGCGCAAGCCACGGGTTGATCGTGAAGATCATGACGCACACGCCGAGAATCATCATGACATTGGTGAGCATATCGGGGACGGAATGGGCGATCAGCACCTCGAGCTGACGGGTGTCGTTGATCATGCGGGACATGATCTCACCGGTCTGCTTGTCGGAATAGTACCGCATGGACAGCGATTCGAGTTTGTCAAAGCACATCGACGTGAGATTCCCGACGAAATTCCACGCACCGACGTGGGACTGCCACATCGCGAGAAAACGACAGACGCCGCGCAGCAGGTACGCGCCGGTCATAATTCCGGCATATGTCAGCAGAATTCCCGTCGTGAGATTTTCCGGCTCACCGAGCAGCGCAGTCAGCCGACGTACGGCTTCCGGAGTGACCAGACTCAGCACGGATGCACCGACGAGAGCAAGCACCGTGATTACCAGCGACCCGTACCACGGCTTTGCAAGTTTCAACATTCGAAAAACCATAAAAAACTCCTGTATTTCGATGATTTGTTGTGCCCATTTTAGCACAATGTTCATCGATGTACAAGAGTTTTTTAAAATTTAAAGCAGATTTTTATAAATTAGTCTGTTTTTTACTGATAAATTTTCGCAAGACCGCCGGCAGAGGTTTCTCTGTAGCGGAAGTTCAGGTCGCGGCCGGTTTCGTACATGCTCTGGACAACCATGTCGAAGGAAATCTTTCGCGTTTCGGAAAGGAAATTCGCAAGGCTGAGCGCGTTGATGGCACGCATCGCCGCGACGGCGTTTCTTTCGATGCAGGGAATCTGAACGAGTCCGCAGATCGGGTCACAGGTCAGTCCGAGGTGATGCTCCAGCGCGACTTCCGCCGCGTATTCGATCTGGTCGAGAGACATTTCGTGCAGCTCACAGAGTGCCGCCGACGCCATCGAGCAGGCCGTACCGATTTCCGCCTGACAGCCGCATTCCGCACCGGAAATGGACGCGTTCTTTTTGATAAGGTTGCCGATCAGCCCGCCCGCTGCGAGAGCCTTGACGATCTGTTCGTCGGTGAAATTCTTCTGCTCCTGCATATAACGCAGGACGGACGGAAGCACGCTGCACGCGCCGCAGGTCGGTGCGGTGACGATTACGCCGCAGTCCGCATTCTGTTCACTTCCCGCAAATGCGTACGCGCAGACGATGCGGTTTTCACGCGTGCTGGGGGATTCGTCGATGTGGCGCTGGTTGTACAGGTACTGCGCCTTGCGTTCCACGTTCAGACCGCCCGGGAGAATCCCGCGCTTTGTCAGGCCTTCACGGATCGCCGCTGTCATCGTGTGCCAGATTTCGAGAAGGAAATCCTTGATTTCCTCGCCTTCATGTTCGAACACATAGTCCGACAGACGCATATTCCGGTTCTTGCAATATTCTGCAATTTCCGTATAGCTCGAGTGTTCGTAAATTTCCGGCGGGTCGTATGCCGATACGCCTTCGATCCGGATATCGCCGCCGCCAACCGACATCACGCGCATTTTCGCCGTTTCCGCGCCGTTTTCGTCGTAAGCGAACAGATCCAACGTATTTTCGTGCGGCAGTTCGATCGTCCGGTCAACATTGAACACGATTTCACACCGGTCACGCCCGAGGGTATCCAGAATCGCCACGTCCGTCTGGTGCCCCTTCCCCGTTTCGGCAAGCGAACCGTACAGAATCGCCTTATAGGACGCCGCGTCCGGATTCTCTTTCAGGAAAATCGCCGCCGCTTTCTGCGGTCCCATTGTATGCGAACTCGACGGTCCATGCCCAACTTTATAAATTTCACGGATAGATTTCATAATTAATACCTCATAAATCGTTGGGGAAGAAACTTTTTTCAAAAAGTTTCTTCCCCAAACCCCATCATCAAAAACTTTTTAACGAAATGGATTAACAAAGTTTGCGCAGATCTGAAGTACCAGTCCGGCAGCAGAACGTACAAAATAATGGATTCAAACGCCCTGCACTCACATTGTTTATTTAATAGTTTAAAGTTTTTTGAAAGGGGTTCGGGGAAAACTTTTTGCAAAAAGTTTTACCCGATTTATATCATTTATTTTTTCTTTCGGAAAGTCGTAGCCTTATATTTCGAGGGGTTCGTAGAGTTGCTTTTTATTATTTTTATTT
>JBGVOJ010000792.1:0-5846 GCA_045126415.1 Eubacteriales bacterium
AAAAAAAGGGGGTTTTCGCGGTAAACTTTTTTAAATTAAAAAGTTTCCCCCCACCCTTCCAAAAACCTTTTCAATCTATTATAGAAATATAGTTTATTGCAAATTTTCAGTTATATAATAATGAGGTGTTTTACTTGAAATCTCATGTATACGGGCTTCGTACGGTGATTCAGTACGGACAGAAAGTCGCACGGCAGATCGCCGACGATAAAGTGACGGTCTATGCCGCGCAGGCGTCGTTTTTCGTGATCATCTCTGCGGTACCGTTCATCTCACTGCTGATTTCCATCGTCGGGATCGTGATCCCGGCGGATCTGCCGGATTTTTTTGCCGGGCTTCCCCTGCCCGAAGGGTTCACCGCTGTATTTGACACGGTGCTTGACGAACTGCGCACCGCGCCGAACGTGTCGCTGCTGTCCGTTTCCGCCGTCACGACGCTGTGGAGTGCCTCACGCGGCATTTCCGCCATCCGCAGCGGTCTGGAGCGCGTCTACCGCGCCGGACATACAAAGGGATTTTTCGCACATCGTTTCAAATCTCTCGTCAGCACGCTCGTCTTTATTGCGATCATCACTGCGGCCGTGACACTGATCCTGTTCGGCGATTCTCTCGGCAGGTGGCTGCGCATCGTAAAAATCTCGGATTTCATCTTCCGTCTGCGCACGCCGATGTTCACCGCCGCCCTGTGCTTTCTCTTCACATTTATGTATTCGTCCACCGCCAGACGCAGCAGCCGCATCAAAAACGGCTTCCTGCCGCATTTTCCGGGTGCCGTCTTCGCCTCCGTCGGCTGGACGCTGTTTTCGTATTTTTATTCTCTCTATATCACGCATTTTCCGAACGCCTCCTACATCTACGGAAGCCTCGCCGCCATCTGCCTGATCATGCTCTGGCTCTACTTCTGCATGATCATCCTGCTCCTCGGAGCCGAAGTCAATAAACTCTGGTTTTCCGGACAGAATCCCTCGTAACCGACCATTTTCACATAAACAAAAAAACATTCGGATAAACAACCATCTACCCAAATCTGCACAAACTAAATTGATTCCCTTTCCGGTCCAAAAAGGTTTTGAATGAGGGTGAAGACTTGCTCAACAAGTCTTCTGGGGAGGAACTTTTTCAAAAAGTTCCTCCCCGGAAAACTTCCACCATCCCCCTTTACGGCGTGGTGGTCTGCTGTGTGCCCTGCTTGTCCTGGGCGATGTAGGCGTCGTGTTCGACCTTGGTCGCCGAGTAGACGGTTCTGCCCAGACTGGACATATAATAGAAGTAATAGTAATCGCTTGAAACGGGGGACAGGGCTGCCAGCATCGCGCTCGCACTGGGGTTCGCGATGGGTCCCGGCGGAAGTCCTTCGTACATATACGTGTTGTACAGCGTCTGATACTGCAAGTCCTCCGGGGTGACCGTTTTCGGACGTTCGCCCTTGTCGTGCGCGATGATGTAAAGCACCGTCGCGTCACTTTCCATGCGCGGGAACGACCACGGGTTGTTCAGTCGGTTGTGGAAGACCGACGATACCCAGAAGAATTCCGACGGGGATGCCGCTTCTTTTTCGATCATCGACGCCAGCGTGATCATTTCGTCGACCGAGTAACCGAGCGCGGTACACTGGTCGCGGTATTCTCTGGTGAAGATCTGGCTGAACCGCTTCAGCAGCTTGTTAATGACCGTCGCTTCGCTCGAATTCTTGTAGAATTCGTACGTATCCGGGAACAGATAGCCGTCCAGACGATACAGACGGTTCGCCGTACGTCCGCTTGCTTCCAGTTCGTCGATGAACCAGTAGTCGAAATCGTAATTCTGGATGACATCTTCGTACCCTTCACGCGTACCGATGCCATTCGAAACCATCAGATTGATGATTTCGTCCGTCGAGTAACCTTCGGGGATCGTGATCGTCGCGGTACCGCTGACCGGTTTTTCCTTGAATTCTCCGAGCAGCGTGTCATAGTTCATCATCGGCTTCACGGGGTAAGTTCCGGCGAGGAATTCCCCGTTGTCGTTCTCCGCAACAGCGTAGAGCTTAAAGATCGTCGGATATTTGATGATATCGTTCTGATACAGAATCTCCGCGACCTCTTCCAGCGTTGCGTATTCGGGAATGGTGACTTCCACCACTTCGTCCGATTTCACAAACGCATAAATATCGTTGGCCACGGCAATGACCGCGATCGACAGGAATACCGATACAACCAATACAAAAATAATATAAATGACCGCCTTGATGACACTGACGACCGTGTTGCCGCCCTCGTCACTTCCGGCGTATTCGCGTTCGCGCTTTTCCGCTTTCTTCGCTTTTTCCTTCGCCTTCCCTGCAGCGGGAGACACGGCGGAAACCGGAGAAAGATCCGTCGTCTTGGTTCTCATCAGTCCGTCTTCCGGAAATTTCCGCTGAACCGGCTGTGCTGGCTTCACCGGAGGTACAGACGGAGTCTGCGGGATGCCCGGTGCCGGACGCACATTCTGCGGACGCGCCGTAGACGGTGCTGCCCCCTGTGCCGGACGTGGGGATACCGGCGGAACCGGACGGTTCACAGCTCCGTTCTGCTGCGGAACCCGCCGTACCGCATTCGGCGATGCGGGATTCTGCGGCTGCACCGGCGGACGGTTTCCGGCTCTGTTCCGGTTCGTTTCCGGCGGTCTGCCGTAATTGTTGTAGTTATCCGTAATTATCACCTCTCTCGAATTTGAGGTCGTTTTACAAATCCATCAATGTCACAACGACAAAGAGGATCACAAGAAGTAAAAACGTCGGGGTAAGGAATGCGTCTGCAAGGCGGACAAAAATATTCCGCTTCCGGTCGGGATGACTGACATAGTCCGACGGGATGTTTTCCTGCGCCATGTCCCGGTAGATCCCGGATGCCTCAAAGCACATCAGCATCGCCGAAAGGATCGCCGCCGCACCGAAAAGGAGAAGCAGCAGCGTCATACTCACGTTCTGCTTGTCCACAATCGTCAGGATATACTTTTCGCAGAGCAGAACCGCCGCGTTGTTCAGTGCATGCACCAGTGCGGATGCCGCCACCGACCGCGTGGTATATACGGTAAGCGCCAGCACAATGCCGGAAAACAGGTATACGGGAAACCGCGCCAGACTGAAATGCGACATCGCAAACATCAGCGCACTGGCCGTCACCGCAACCGAAGCACCGTACCGTTCGTACTCACCGATCACGATCCCGCGGAACAGGAATTCCTCCGTTGCCGCCGGAAGAATCGCGAAAGCGAGAATCAGATACGCGCCGTCGAAAAAACGCTGGTTCATCGCGAAGGACGCATAATCCGCTGAGGATGCTGTGGCAAAGGCGCCGGGGACCAGGGTGTACATCAGAATACTCAGCAGCATGACGCCCGTAATCAGAAACACCGCCGCGTGAAAGAGATACAGCAGGTGCGAAGAGCGGAACATACGGAGCCGCACCTTCGGCGCAAACTCCCGTCCGCGCACTTTGTAATAGAAGACCGACGGTACGGCATAAGTCACCAGCTGGATCACAACGACCGCGAGATACGGGTTCTCGTCCAGACCGAGCGTTTCCGCGGAAAGGAACCGCGCCGCGAGAATGGCGAGGAAGACCACGAGAACCAGCACCGGCGTGAACATCGTCGCTTTTGGTTTGACTCGTTCAGGCAAAATTACGCCTTTCCGGGATGTGTCTTTTTCGGGTCTTTGGTGACACGAACTCCCTTTTCGGTAAGAAGAATGTCCACGGATACGTCAAAACGTCCGCGCGGCACTTCATTCAGGATGTAGTCGGAGTAGACAACACCGATGGTGCAGCCGGAAAACGCAGAGAGATACCGGTCGTAGAAGCCCTTGCCGTAGCCAAGACGGTAGCCGGCCTTGTCGTAGACCAATCCCGGAACAAAGCAGACGGCACCGCCGGTGTCGCGCTGTGCATCGTACACGGGATTTTCCTCTGGCGGCTCGCAGATGCCGTATGCGTCGGGCTGCAGCTCGTCGAGAGACTTCACTTCGTGGTATTTCATGGTGTGGGTCTTTTTGTCACAGCGGGGGAAGAGAACCTTCTTGCCCTTGGCAAACGCGGCTTCGGCGATCGCGGACACGTCGATTTCATCGGACGTTGCGGCGTAAAGAAGCACGTATTCGGCATAACGGAAGCTGACAAGGTTTTCCGCTGCCGCGCAGATAGCGGCGTCACGCTTCTGCTTTTCCTCCGCGGACATCTGCCGGCGGATTTCCTTATATTCTTCCCGGATATCGTCTTTCTGTTTCTTTATCATTTCGCAAATACGGCAGAGGCGATCTGCTTCGCTGCCGGTTCTCCTTTCAGGATTGCTGTAAGTGCCAGTCCGAATTCCACGGCCGCACCCATGCCGCAGGCGGTGATCATCTTCCCGTCAACCTCAACCCGTCCGGCGGTGTATTCCGCCCCTTCAAGGTACTGTTCGAATCCGGGATAGCAGGTCGCACGGCGTCCGTTCAGCAGATCGCGCTTGCCGGGAATCATCGGAGCGGCGCAGATGGACGCGATGTACGCGCCTTCCGCGACAGCCTTGTCGAGGAAAAACTGCACGGTTTCCGACGCATCAAGGTTGGCTGCACCCGGCATGCCGCCGGGCAGAATGATCATATCGATCGTTTCCGTCTTCGCGAGAGCAAGAGCTTCGTCTTCGGTCAGATCGGCAGTCACGGGAATGTTGTGGGCACCGTTCACAACGGTACCGCCGTCCGCGATGGCTGCGGTGCGGATATCGAGACCCGCACGGCGAAGGATATCCACGGGAGCGAGGGCTTCAATTTCCTCAAACCCGGGTGCTAAAAATTCCAGTATCATAATCTGTCTCCAATATCATGCAAAATTCTTTGTACCGTTTATTATAAGCACTATTATACCATTATTACGCAGAAAAGCGATTAACAATCCATAAACAATCTTGCATTTTCATTTATAATTTACATTTTTTATGCTTTTTCTGTCCGGGAATCACAGAAGATCCGCGATGGCATCCCGGATCCGTCCGGCAATCTCGTCGCGCGAATACGGTTCCGTCATGCCCTCTCCGGCACATTCCACGACCGTCCAGCCGCATTTTCCGGCAACGTAATGCGCGGCTTCGCGGCAGCGTTTCAGGTATCCGGTGTCCTTTTCGTGGATGTCGAGGCTCACGCCGGTTTCGGAACTGCGGCGGTACACCAGCGATTCGGAGACCGATTCGGGCATATCGAGCAGGAGCACCCGGTCGGGAGCCGGCAGACCGAGCCGTTCGAATTCGAAATTCCACAGCCAGTCAAGGAAGCTGTCCCACTGTTCTTTGGGGAGCTTCGAAATCTGATGATATGCGTTCGCCGTGGTGTAGCGGTTCGCGATCACGTACGTTTCGGGGTCTTCATAATCCGCTCTCCAGCCGTTGACATAGCTGACATAACGGTCGGCGGCAAAGAACATGGATGCCGCATAAGCGCCCGTGTCGTCCGGACGTTCTCCGAGACCGCCGTTGAGATAAAGCTCCACGAGAGCCGCACCGGGAGTACCGTACGCCGGGAAATCAATCACACAGACAGCCTTGCCCGCAGATTCGAGGTACTCGCGCAGAAGAGCGGTCTGGGTCCCCTTCCCGCTCCCGTCAAGACCTTCCAATACGATAAATTTACTCATAGAAATTATATCCTTGGGGAGGGACTTTTTACAAAAAGTCCCTCCCCAAACCCCTCTTCAAAAACTTTTGAACGGAATGGTCAGACAAGGTTGGGTGCAGATTTGGAATACCTTGATTTTGTTCAGCTTACAAA
The DNA here is from genome assembly GCA_045126415.1 of Eubacteriales bacterium. Classification (GTDB taxonomy): domain Bacteria; phylum Bacillota; class Clostridia; order Oscillospirales; family CAG-272; genus UMGS1696. The sequence continues at coordinate 5,765 of JBGVOJ010000792.1, forward strand.
ATTACGGATTCAAACAATCTGCACTTACTTTGTCAACATAATCGTTTAAAGTTTTTTGGAAGGGGTTTGGGGTAACCTTTTT
>JBGVOJ010000793.1:0-11121 GCA_045126415.1 Eubacteriales bacterium
CGGTTAAATTACTGATCCTGGTACTTCTTCAGGATTTCGGGCAGCTGGCTGGGGTCCAGACGGCCGTAAACGTCTTCGCCGATGGTCAGAACGGGAGCCAGACCGCAGGCACCGATGCAGCGGGTTGCGTCCAGAGAGAACTTCAGGTCAGCAGTGATGCCGCCGTTGCCGATGCCCAGCAGTTCTTCCAGCTTTTCCATCAGGATACCGGAGCCCTTAACGTAGCAGGCGGTACCCAGACATACGGCTACGGGATAAGTGCCCTTGGGGCTCAGCAGGAACTGGGAGTAGAAGGTAACTACGCCGAATACTTCGGAGTACGGAACTTCCAGACCTGCAGCAATGTGACGCTGTACTTCTTCGGGAAGGTAACCGTAAATGTCCTGTGCCTTCTGCAGAACAGGCATGAGCGCGCCGGGCTGTCCCTTGTATTCAGCGATCAGTGCATCAAGAGCAGCGAGCTGTTCCGCTGTACCGTTGAAAGCAACGGTGGTCAGTGCTTTTTTCATAGAGCAAATGTCCTCCTAAAGAGTTTTGTTGTATTATAAAATAAAATTTTGCCAGCAAATTTATGGGATTTTTCCGCGGAAAACCGGTTTCCGGAGAAAAGTCTGCCGCGGAAGTTTCATCCTCAGAAATTATTTCTCACAGAACTTGACAACGGCATCTGCCGCGCCTTCAAGATAGTCGTTTTCCATGAGTTCGATCACACCGTGGTCGATGAGAGAAGCGAGGCGTTCGTCGATCGGCATTCTTGCGATGAGCGGAATATCGTACTTCGCGCAGACTTCCTCAGCCTTGGACTTACCGAATACGTGGAGTTCACGGCCGCAGTCGGGGCACTTCACGTAGGACATGTTTTCCACAAGACCGATGACCGGGATGTTCATGAGGTTTGCCATATTGACCGCCTTGCCGACGATCATGGAAACGAGGTCCTGAGGAGTGGTAACGATGACGATACCATCGAGCTTGATAGACTGGAATACCGTCAGCGGAACGTCACCGGTTCCCGGAGGCATATCGATGAACATATAGTCCACGTCGCCCCAGACCACGTCGGTCCAGAACTGCTTTACGGTGCCCGCGATAACGGGACCTCTCCAGACCACCGGACGGGTTTCTTCCTCCAGAAGAAGGTTGACCGAGATCATCTTGATGCCGGTCTTGGTTTCGAGCGGCAGCAGACCGTCGCCGGTAGAGAGAATGTCGCCCTTTGTGCCGAACGCTTTCGGAATGGACGGACCCGTTACGTCTGCGTCGAGGATCGCGCACTTGTAGTCGCGTCTCTGCATAACGGTTGTGAGCATGGAAGTCACGATGGACTTACCAACGCCGCCCTTACCGGAAACAATCCCGATGACATGCTTCACATGGGAATCCTTGTGAGGTGCTTCAAACGTAGGGCCTTCCTTACGGGAAGAGCAGTTCGCAGAGCACGTGGAACAGTCATGGGTGCACTCATTGTTTTCAGCCATAACAATATATATCCTTTCCTAAATATCTTATTACGCCTCAGGGCGGTACTTCCGCACAGAATATATAATTATTTTTGTAATATATATTATTTAGAGTCGGGTTATTCGCCTTTTGGGTATCATAAATATTATATAACAAATTGCTTCAAATTACAATACCCCTGACCGAGAATAATACTTTATTCGATGCAATTTTTTCGTACAAAAATGCGGGAAACCCGGAAAATCTCCGCACAAACAGAAAACACAGGCAGAGTGAATTGCTCTGCCTGTGCCATACTATTCTTTTTTCCCGTTCTTTTTTCTCTGCACCGCCTTGACGATCTCCCAGACCGCGAACATGATCGCTGCGGGAATCAGGGCAAGCAGCGCATACATTCCGCACGGTCTTCCTCCGACCCATGCCGCGCCGAACGGCGTCAGCAGAATGAGCGGTACCAGCACGACCGTCATCAGCGCAAAACCGAAGAAGGCATAGTTGATCCGGACATGGCGTAACAGACTGCCCCGCTTCATGCACTCGCTCGCCATCACCAGCCCGCCAAGGAGCAGCGTACCGGCGAGAAGCGTGATATCTGCCCCCGCGTCAAAACGCAGACGGAAAATCGGCTGGATCATTTTCAGTACAAACACCAGTGCCGGAGCGGACAGCCCCCATCCAAGCCCCGCACCGACCGCTTTCCGGATACTGATCGGGATAAATTTCCCCGTTTTTTCCGCAGCATCCCGCGGAACATCGTCGTCGTGTTCAAACGCCATCACGAGAACCGCCGCAAAGTCAAACAGCAGTCCCCAGACGAGGATCGAAACTTCGTCAAGCAGCGGAACCTGCGGCAGAAGCACCGCCGAAAGAATCACGGCCAGACGTGCGATCTGCGCGGAAGTCATATAAAACGCCGCCGCCTTGATGTTGCGCACCGCCTGACGGGAAATCCGGAACGAACGCAGGATCCCGCCGAGTCCGCCGCGTCCGTTTTTCGACAGCGGACGCACCACAGCTGTGGCATTGCGCGACAGCGGTTCCGGTACGGGACGATACGGTGACGATGCAGCCGCGAAGCCGATGTCCGCCTGACGCAGCACGTCAAGATCGCTGACCTCATGCCCGACGGCGGCGGTCACGGGACGGTTCTCTTTTTCGCCCGCCATGATCTTCTTCATCACATCGGATTTCATGGAGGCCGGGATACCGTACTTCATTTCGGGGAACGAAACGATCATTCCGCTTTCCGAAAGATTCTGCACATCGCTTTCCCGCAGTTCGTTATACGGCACCACTCTGGTTTTCCTGTTCATCAGACCGATGTCATGGCAGTAGTAGAGGTCACGTTCCGGCTCGGACGAAAGCAGAATCGGTACAATATCGTTTTTCCGCATGTACGCGAGGCTTTCCTCCATCCCTGCTTCCGGCTGTTCCGACACCGCAAAAAAGCCGACAAACGTCATGTTCTGGATGATCACGGCAAGGCGGCTGAGTGTGGTATATTCCGCCGGAACCTTCGCCACGGCAACGATTTTCGCGCCGATGTATTCCAGTTTCGCACATTCCGTGAAGATGGTCCGGCGCATATCCGTATCAAGCGGAAGAACCCCGTCCGCGCCCTGATAGGCGGTACATACCCGCAGAACCTCCGCGATTCCGCCGCACGAAACGGCAAGAACGCTGTCTTCATAAGCGATCAGCGAGGTATCCAGTCCCGCTGCAAAGACGTTGGCGGAATCCACATGGTCGAGGACGGGATAATTCCGGTCGACGCTTTTTCCGCCGCCGAGTTTTTTCGAGCAGATGCCGGCGGCTGTCCGTACCACGCGGGCACGGTCGCTGATTTTTTCCGCAATCCCGCTCGACAGAGATCGTCCGGAAGCTCCCGCCGCAACCGCAGGGATCGCCAGAGAAACCATTTCGTTCAGTCCCTGATCGTCCGCCGCACCGGAAGAACGGTCGTAATAGGAGCCGTATGTCCGGTAGGCGTGAATTTCCGCACTGCCCGATTCAAAAAACGAGCTGCCGCAGAAAACGATCCGTCCGACATTCGCCAGCAGTTCGATCTCCGACGGGCGGCGAATCTGTGTACGCGCTGTCAGGGCGGTCTGCTTCAGCTTGTCCTCCCGTCCGTCACAGCGGTGGACGGACGCGGCAATGATGATGTATCCGATCACCGTCAGATATTCGCTCATCGCCGCCACGGACATGGCAAGGGTGGTGAGGAAAATATCCGGCAGCGTGAATCCGTCGCGGCAGAACAGCGACAGAACGGTGATCACCATCACACAGGCCAGCATGACAAGACTGGTGAATTTACACCAGCCTTCGAGTTTTTCGATCAGCGGCAGTTTGCCGGACGGTTCGATTTCGATACCGTCCTGTTTCATGGCGATCAGGGAGTGTATCCCGCAGGCCGTCGCGGCGATCCGCAGGTTCCCCGACAGGACAACCGATCCCGCAAACAGCATGTTCGAGCGGCATTCGCACGGGACTTCCCCGCTCTTCGCGTTGGTATCGATCACCACATCAAATTTATGGACGGGCGTATTGTTTTCCGTGATCCCGCGTTCGCTGACAACGGAATCTTCCCCCGCCAGAACACGGCCGTCACACGGAACCGTACTTCCTGCCTCCAGAAAGAGAACATCCCCCGGAACGATCTCCCGCGCGGATAAAAGCTGCATCCGTCCGTCACGGATGACAGAGGCAACGGGAATGAAGCCTTCCGCCATATTTTCAAGGATGCGGTTCGCACGGATGTACACAATCGAACGCAGAATCCCGCCGAGGATGAGGATCACCGTCACCGCCAGTGCCGCTCCGCTCCGGTCAAACAAAGCGGCTGCCGCGGCACTGACGATCAGAAGAAGCGTCGCGATATCGAACAGGGAGCCGCACACCGCCGCAAATGCGGACATCCGCTTCACATGCCAGATGTTGTTGGCACCGTATTTTTTCCTCCGCCGTGCCGCTTCCTTCCCGGACAGCCCCTGATACATATCCGTCCCGAGTTCGGAAATCACGTCAGCATTCTTCATGAGATGCCAGTCGTTTCGGTATTTCATAATCGTCTGCTGTATCTCTTGAAATTACAGTGCGGTCACACGGATGCCGTTTTCGTCACTGTCCACGGTGATTTCGGAAATCATACCGCGCGCGGCAATGAGTTCGGCAGCAATCTTATCTTCAATTTCCGTCTGGATGAAGCGGCGCATATTTCTCGCGCCGTACTTTGCGGAGTAGGATTTATCGGCAATATAGGCGATACACGCGTCCGTGAAGACCGCGTCCATACCCTTGTCGTAGAGCAGCTTCGTGAGATCGCCGGTCATAATGCGGGCGATTTCGATGAAGTTTTCGCGGTTCAGCGAATTGAACGTGATGATTTCGTCGACCCGGTTGATAAATTCGGGACGCAGGAATTCCTCAAGTGCCTTTCTCGTCTTGTCTTCGGTGCGCGCGGTATCCGCGAGGTCGGAGAAACCGGCCTTGGCGGTCGCGTAGGTGCTGCCGGCGTTGGTCGTCATGACGATGATAGTGTTGCAGAAATCGACCTGCTTGCCGTGCGAGTCGGTGATAATGCCGTCGTCGAGGATCTGCAGGAGGATGTTCATAACGTCCGGATGCGCCTTTTCGATTTCGTCGAACAGGACGACGGAATACGGACGGCGGCGGATCTTTTCGGTAAGCTGTCCGGCATCGTCATAGCCGACGTAACCCGGAGGCGAACCGATGATGCGCGACACGGAGAATTTGTCCATAAATTCGCTCATATCGAGACGGATGAGCGTATCCGGCGAGGAGAACAGATCGGCAGCGAGGACTTTCACGAGTTCGGTCTTACCGACACCGGTGGGACCTGCGAAGATAAACGAAACGGGCTTTCTCTTATACGATACGCCCGCACGGTTTCTCCGCACGGCGCGCGCTACCGCGTCAACGGCGGTGTCCTGCCCGATGATACGTTCCTTCAGGCGTTTGTCAAGCTGTTCGAGCTTTTCGTATTCGCTTTCCGCAATCGTGGACGCGGGAATTCCCGTCCAGATTTCGATGACGTCCGCGAGATCGGATTCGCGCATTCTTACCTTGCCGCAGATTTCGTCCAGTTCGTCCAGACGGTCTTCGATGCGCATCTCTTCCGCCTTGAGTTCGGAGAGCTTCTGATATTTTTCCTCGATTTTGCCGTCCGCGTTCGAATTTTCCACATTACTGATGGAATTTTCGAGTTCTTCGTACTCCTTCTTCACGACTTCCCGGCGGTCGGCGAGTTCGTGGCGTTCGTTGATCTCCGGCGTATGGACGGAAATATGGGACGCCGCTTCGTCGATAAGGTCAATCGCCTTGTCGGGAAGGTAGCGGTCGGTGATATAGCGTTCGGACAGCGTCGCTGCGGAAGAAAGAATCTCGTTCGCAATCTTCACGCCGTGATAGTCTTCGTAATAAGTCTTGATTCCCTTGAGAATCTCAACGGTATCCGCAATCGAGGGTTCGTTGACCATGACGGGCTGGAACCGGCGTTCGAGTGCGGTGTCCTTTTCGATATACTTGCGGTATTCGGTAAGCGTGGTCGCACCGATGACCTGGATTTCCCCTCTCGACAGAGCGGGCTTCATGATGTTCGCGGCGTTCATGCTGCCTTCCGCATCGCCCACACCGACGAGGTTGTGGACTTCATCGATGACAAGGATGACCTTGCCGTGCGCCTTCACATCGCCGAGCAGACCGAGTACGCGGGACTCAAACTGTCCGCGGAACTGGGTTCCGGCAACGAGCGCGGTCAGGTCGAGCAGGCAGACGTCGTGATCCTTGAGTTTGTAAGGCACGTCGTTTGCCGCGATTTTCTGCGCGAGAGCTTCCGCGATGGCGGTCTTCCCCACACCGGGTTCCCCGATGAGACAGGGATTGTTCTTCTGACGGCGGCAGAGAATCTGGATCACGCGTTCGAGTTCGCGGTCGCGGCCGACGATGCGGTCGAGCTTTCCTTCCTTCGCACGCGCGGTCAGATTGGTCGTATAATTTTTGAGGAACTTCATTTCCGGTTCGGCATCCTTGTCTTTTTTCGCGTCACCGGACTTGTCGTTCGCTTTTTTCTTGTTGTTATTTTCACGGTCGCGGGCATTTTTCATCCCTTCACCCATGAGCTTGGAGAAATTGAACAGCGGCGCACTGCCGGTCGTTTCTCCGGGAACGATGTCCCCGTTTTCGAACATCGCTTCCATCTCGCTGTTCATCCGTTCAATGGTGTCGTCATCCAGTCCGGTCTGTGCAATGATGTCGTCGATCGGCTTGATTCCAAGCTCTTTCGCACATTTGATGCACAGCCCTTCCTGCTTGCTTTCTCCATTTTCCAGTTTGGTGATAAACACCACCGCCACCCGCTTGTGGCATCTTGTACACATCGTCATATGGATTTCCTTATTCTATTATAAACTTATTTTCCCCGCACCCCTTTTCAAAAACTTTCAAACGAAATGGCTCGACAAAGTCCGGGTACAGATTTGGAATACCAAACCGGCAGTACAGTCAACAAAATCTCATTCACTGACGCTCTGCACTTACTCTGTCTGTCTTTTCCAGTATAAAGTTTTTGGGAAGGGGTTTGGGGAAACCTTTTTTCCAAAAAAGGTTTCCCCAAAAAACTTAAATTTTCCATCCTAAAGCAGCAATCATGCGGTCGAGGAGGTTGTGTTCGAGGACGAACTTGCAAATGATGGTGTCTTCCACGACATCGGGACCGAAGAGGCTCGGATCGACTGCACCGAGGAAGGAAGCCAGGACAGACATCACAGTCGCGAGGAGGCAGGCAAAAAAGGCTGCTTCCACCACGCCGAGGATGAATCCGAGAAGTGCATTGGCACTGCGAAGGATCGGAAGATTGAAGATCAGGTCAAGCAGACCGGTCAGGAGGGACAGTACGATCATAAGCGCGAAGAAGAGGATCACAAACGCGGCTACCGATGCGAGAACCCCCGTCGTCGGCGCGGCAATCTGCGCGGCAAAAGCGTCGACCACTGCTTCCTCGCACGCCGACAGACCGCGGAGCTGTTCGATGAACGCGTCAATATCGATGCTGTAGCGTTCGAGAATGGACGTAAACGGTTCGGGAAGGTCGGCCGCAAGACGGTCGAGGTTATAGAGATCCGTTTCCGTATCGAGCGCAAGAGAACGCAGGGTCTCCGCGATCCCGTTTGTGATATTTTCGATCAGATAGTTTTTCCGGATGTATTCCGCAAGGACAGGAGTATAGGCATACGCGGCAATCGTCGATGCGATCCCCGTGACCAGTCCCATTACGGAACGGATAAACCCTCTTCTTACTCCCAGCCAGATAATGAGAATCGCCGCAAACAGAATGACGGCATCAATCGCCAGACTCAAAATTTCCACCTCCGATGTTGAGAAAAAGGATTCTCGGGGGAAGCCTTTTTAAGGAAAAGGTCTCCCCCGAACCCCTTTCCAAAACCTTTTTATACTGGGTATATTTACAAAGTTTGTGCAGATTTATGTTACTCCGCGAACGCGGCATATGCGCTGGTTTTTGTGCAGATAATCGCGCCTTTCTGTACGGGGACGAGACCGATGATGTCGGCTTCTCCCGCAATGTACGGCGTCTGCGTTCCGTCCGGTGCTATCTGCAGAATGCCTTCCGGCGTTTCCAGATAGACCAGTGCCTTTTCGGGATTCTGTGACGCTTCCACATCCGTAACGCGTGTACCCTGCAGAACGGTGTCGAGAAGCACTTCCCCGGAGGGCGCAAAGACCATGACTCTGCTGTCCGTACCGAGGGTGTTCACACTGCCCACCACGGCAGCCGAACCGTCGGTCATATCCGCATACCTGAGTGCGCTTCCGGCAAGACTGACGCTTGTCTGAAGATTGCCGTCGAAATCATAGAAATACAATCCCGTGTCACAGAGAAGGAGGAAGCCCTCTCCGGTCGCATAAACGTCCAGCGGCATGGTGTGGCTGTAGGTGAGCGTGTTCACCGCTTCCGACTGACCGACACGGCAGACCGCAACTTCGCAGGAGAAATCCGTATCGGACGGCACTGCGGACGCGATCATCACCCGGCTTCCGTCGGGAGAAACAGCCGCGTCAAGGACGTAGTTTTCCTTATAGATGCTCATTGTATGCTGGAACGCGGCGTTGTAGACCTCGACCACGTACCGTGTTTCACGCGAACGGGTTACGAGAACAAAGGCGCCCGCGTCGCTCATATCGCCTGCAAGAATCCGGTTGTCCGCGTCACGGCGGATGATCCGGGTAAGCTGGTTGTAGACCGAGTAGCCCGTCCCGCCGAGGTCGTACATGAGCAGATATTTGTCCGCAGGAACGAGAACGGGTTCGGAACATCCGGAGTCTTCCTCGATCATGCGGATTCCTGTGGAGTCAAAATAGAGATATTTATCTCCGCTCGCCGCAGCAAGACCGTTTTTGAACGACTCGAATTTCATGCTGTCCGAGCCGTTGTAGACTACGGATGAGAATCCGTCAGTCTCGGACGACATCATCGCACCGAAGTCCCGCACAAGATAACGCATGTTTTCATACGTCACGTAGTCACTGAAAAACATCGTCACGGCGAGGAAGAACAGAAACAATACGAGAAGCAGTGCGATGGCAAATCCCTTATAGATCTTTGAAACTTTTACATAATACCGGTTCACCTGCGGCGGAATTTTTCCCGCGACGCGCAGTGCTTTTTTCGGCGGCTTTGCTGCCCCCGGTGAGGGTGAACTTACATTCGCCATGTCCGCTCCTTATCGTTTGTCACTAAAAAATTTCCCACTCGATTTCCCGGTCGTACCATACCTCCGCGAGGTAGAGACCGTGCGGCGGAGCAGTTTTTCCGGCTTTCGACCGGTCCTTCGCCTCAAGGATTTTCCCGATGTCCTCGGGTTCAAACACCCCGTACGCGCAGTCGGTCAGGGTCCCCGTGATGATGCGCACCATGTTGTAGAGGAATCCGTCCGCGGAGATGCGCAGGTCGAGAAACGTCCCGTTTCTCACCACGTTCAGCGCGTACACGGTACGGTGCGCGTCGACAATCTTCGATCCCGCCGCCATGAACGACGTGAAATCGTGATGTCCGACAATATGCGCGGCGGCACGGTTCATCCGCGCGAGACCATCGTCCGTCACCGGATGCTTCAGGTGCCACGCACGGGTCGTCTGAAAGGGATCGTCATATACGGTGTCGTACATCCGGTAGAGGTATTCCTTCCTGACAACGGAATAGCGCGGGTGAAAGTCGTCGGAAACGTCCGCTTCGCCGCAGACGGAAATGTCCGAAGGAAGGAATCGCCGCAGAGCGCGGTGGACGCGTCCCGTCGGAATCGAGATGCGGTTCTGCGGATCAATCGGTTCGACGGCCGCACAGAAACCGAGCGCATGAACGCCCGAATCCGTCCGGCTGCATCCCGTGACCGTGCAGGGAAAGCCGAAGCAGTCCGAAACGGCATCCGTCAGAACGCGCTGGATCGACGGCTTGTCCGGCTGTGCCTGGTAGCCGCAGTAGGACGTGCCGTCGTATAGAATTTTCAGCAGTAATTTCATTTTTCTTACAAAGTCAGCCCGTACAGGGGGAAGTAAATGTTCAGCAGAACGATCGCCGCACCGAGGACGATCACCGCCAGAAGGAACAGCCAGTCCTTTGCCGTGGAGCGCAGGACATTCATCCGGGTACGTCCTTCCCCGCCGGTATAGCAGCGGCATTCCATCGCGGTTGCCAGTTCATCCGCACGGCGGAACGCCGAGATGAACAGCGGGATCAGGATCGGAATCAGTGCCTTCGCTCTCTGGAGCAGACTTCCTGTGGAAAAGTCCGCCCCGCGCGCCTTCTGCGCGTTCATGATTTTCTGCGTTTCGTCGATCAGGGTCGGGATGAAGCGCAGGGCGATGGTCATCATCATCGAGAATTCATGCACCGGAACGTGCAGTTTCTTGAGCGGTGCGAGAAGCTGTTCGAGACCGTCCGTGAGCGCGAGCGGCGTGGTCGTGTACGTCAGGAAAACCGAAGTTGCGACGATCAGCAGGACAATGCGCACGATAATCAGGACGGCATTGATGATGCCTTCCAGATAGATTTTGATCGGGCCGAGTTTCAGCAGCAAGGTGTCGCCGGTCATCCAGAAAATGTTGATGACCGCAGTAAAAACGATAATAAAGAGCAGCGGACGCATCCCGCGCAGGATCATCGCCGGCGAGAGCTTCGTCAGTCCTACCAGAAGAACGGCGGAAAGGATCAGCAGCGCGAACGCCGTCACGCCCTTCGCCAGAAAAATGGCAACGATATAGAAGATCGAGAGGACGATCTTCATCCGGGGATCGAGCCGGTGGATCAGCGAATTTCCTTCACAGTATTGTCCGAAGGTGATGTCAGATTTCATGAATGTCCGCCCTCCGTTACAGTTTTTTCAGCAGTTGTTTGACCGCGTAGTCCACGGTGTAGATGTCCGCACCGATGTCCGCGCCTTTTTCCGCAAGCGCCGACGCAATGCGCGTGATCTGCGGAACGTCCAGACCGACGGAGATCAGCTCCTGATACGCGGAGAAGACTTCCGCGCAGGTCTTGTGCATGAGGATTTTCGCGTCCGCCATCACGACGAGCTTGTCGCAATACATCGCCATATCCTCCATGCTGTGGCTGACGATGAT
>JBGVOJ010000794.1:0-1754 GCA_045126415.1 Eubacteriales bacterium
AAAAAGCTCCGCAAAAACTTTAATCTGTTGTAGCCGGCTTGTGAGGCTGATATGATATAGAAGGGGAAAAAAGGAGGAATTGTAAGTGGAGTATGGCTTAAATTTGTCAGACCGATAGCCGTGAAGTCGCTCCACTATTCCTGATGATTTTTATGACTCCACGGCTACAGGTCTAACAAATTTCAGCCGTACTCCACCGAAAATTCCTCCTTTTTCCCCTCTATATCATATCAGCCACACAAACCGGCTACAACAGATTAAAGTTTTTGCGGAGCTTTTTTCAAAAAGCGACCGTTTCCCCTTTCCTCCACCCTTGCAATCCAAAAAATCCTGTAGTATAATGAAAGAAAAAATCCAATGAAAAGGAAGTACACACCATGTTCATCCCTCACACCTCTCCTTCTGTCCGCTTTACCGGACGTTTCGCCCCCGACGGTAACGCAATGACCGCCACCGCGACCGGTTCCCGCATTGAGATCGCCTTCTGCGGGAATCAGATCGTTCTCTCTTTCAATATCGACGACTGTGTTCTTCCGTTCCCGCATCTGTGGATCCGCGTGGACGGCGGCGCGAGAATCGAAACCGCCGTTGACCGCTGGCTGACCGTGGAAACCAAGGACGACGGCGAACACTATGTCGAAATCATCTTCAAGGGAGCGAAGGAAATTCAAAACCGCTGGTACGCACCGCTGCAGAACAAGCTTTCCTTCCTCGGTTACGAAGCCGACGGGGAAGCGGCTCTCTGGGAAGACAACCGCAAAACCATCGAGCTCGTCGGCGACTCCATCACCGAAGGCGTTCTCACCTATGACCGCCGCTATTACCCGAACGATCAGGACAACCGCGTCTTCGAGGACGATGTGTGCCGCACCTACGGCTGGCTGACCGCGCAGGGACTCGGTCTCCGTTCGCTGCACATGGGCTACGGCGCGGTCGGCGTGACCCGCGCGGGCTGCGGTTCCGTTCCGAAAGCAGCGGAAGCCTATCCTTACTGCTGGGACGGCGCACCCGTGACCTACGGACATCCGGACTTTGTCATGATCAACCACGGCGCGAATGACCGCGGCAACGGCGAAGCAAAGTACATCGAAGAATACCGCGGACTGCTCGAACTTGTCCGGAAAACCCATCCGGACGCGAAGATCATCTGCCTGTCCGCGTTCTGCGGCGCGTTCCCGGATGCGCTCGGCAAGCTCGTTGAAGAATTCAACGCGGCGCATAACGATGACGTATTCTTCGTTGACGCGACCCTGTGGGTACCGCTCGAACCCCTGCATCCGCTGACCGACGGGCATAAGATCATCGCGGATCGCCTGATCCCGATCTTAAAGGAACGCTACAGCCTTTAATTCATATTTCCATCACGGAGGAACTGCCCATGTTTTACGACAGAAACGAGGAACGTACCGGGATGCAGGAAGCCTCCCCGTACACTCCCGCCACCGACACCCAATGTGACTTTGTCATGGTCTACGGCTTCCACAATCTCAAAGAACGCATCAAAGTCTGGAAGAAGCACGGCTACATCATCCACCTCATGACCGGCGTGGCGTGGGGCGAGTATCAGGACTACCTCAAGGGGCAGTTCGACGGACGTCTCCACTGGGACGAAAGCCAGACCGACGCCCGCGGCGAGGTCATCGGACACGGCTTTGAAGTGCCGTACATGGTGCCTGCCGTTTCGTTCGCGGACTACCTCGCGTCCAAGCTGAAATTCGCCGTCGACTGCGGCGTCGAGGCGATCCACCTCGAAG
>JBGVOJ010000795.1:0-1348 GCA_045126415.1 Eubacteriales bacterium
CTTCGATCTTTCCGCTTCCGTCCGGTTCCAGACGTGGCACGTCGGAAATGCTTACAGGCATATCGATCTCTGCGTCATGGAGACGGAACATGGGCGGATAGCTGTATTTCAGCATGCGGAACTGATTTCCCGCATAACAGCAGGCGGGAATAAAGACATAATTGTCGGGATTTTTGAAAGTTCTGATGATTTTGACTGCCATAATAACCTCACTTGAAAATATTGGGAAAATCCGGAATCATTTCTTTTCCATCAGCAGGATGAAATCGTGGTCCGTGACGCCCAGTCCGAGCGGGACAGCAGGGTCTGGTTCCGTCCACTGCCGGGTTTCCAGATCGTACAGGCGGACACGGTACAACGGATCCATCCCGGCGAGTACCACCGGAACCGGCTTCTGCGTACGCAGGGAGAAGTTTTCCGCTTTTCCGCCGTCCGCCGTGTCGACCCAGTACGATACAGACTGATAATTCTGCAGGAATACCAGCTTCACCCGTCCGTCATCGGCGGACAGTACCTTCTGCCGGTAACCGTTCACAGGTGCGAGACAGGGTCTGACCGCTGTGAAATCCGCGCGGGTCACTTCTGTCAGCGGAATTCCTCCGGTCAGGGAAAAACGGATCGGAATTCCAGTTTCGAGACTCCACTGTTCCGCATCCAGCAGTTTTTTGTAATATACACTCTCCGATTTGATGCAGAACCGGTGACCGTGGTCAGTAGCTGTCCGATCGGGACACCATCTGTGTGCAGGATATACACATTCCTCAGCCCCCAGTTTCCACTGTTCCTCCATCCACCGCTGTGCTTCGGAAATGTCGATTTCCAGCAGTACATCCGATTTCAGCGGATAACCGTCCAGTTCGGCAAACACTTCGCGGACCGCATGATACTGGCCGTATCCTCTCGCGCACCATGAAATACAGCCCGGTGCGCCGGAGAGCAATGTCAGCCATGCCGTATCGCGGCTGAGCAGGGTAAGGAGCCGTTCGTCCTCCCGGCTGTGCGGACGTCGGACGGGAATCGCCTGCCATTCGCCCATCATCGTCGGAAGCCCGGCGGCGGTATACTGCAGAGCCATGTCGCTGATGGCGGCATAATCGATGCCGGGACGGGAGCCGCAGATGTCCGGATAATTGTGCAGCGAGAAGAAATCCGGTCCGATCTCACGGTTCCAATGGATTGTATCGTGTCCGAGTATGCTCACGCCGGGATTGCTGGTGCAGATCGTCAGCTCCGGTGCGAGACGTCGGATGTGATCGGTCATGTCGCGGTGCCAGTCGAGGTACGCAGGGGTGTCCTCCCAGCGGAAGGTATTCATCGGATCGGCATGGGGACTTGCCCATCCGGATTC
>JBGVOJ010000796.1:0-9854 GCA_045126415.1 Eubacteriales bacterium
AGAGCGGCTTCCATCATGGCTACGGTACCAGCGGCATGAAGGTTGCACATATCCACATCGAGGTTGGAAAGCACAGCCATGGCCTTCTTCACGGTGTTCGGGATGTCATGGAGCTTGAGGTCGAGGAAGATCTTGTGACCGCGTCTCTTGATTTCGCGGACGATTTCCGGACCTGCCGCGTAGTACAGTTCCATACCGATCTTGCAGAACGGCTTTCTGGGTTCGCCTTCAAACTTGTCAAGGAACGCGTAGGTTGCTTCTGCGGACGCAAAGTCGCAGGCGATGATGACGTCTTTCTTCATTTCCATTAGTGTGCACCTCCGATAATATCGCTTAATTTTTCAATACCGTATTTTTCCATAACGCCGGGGAGATTTTCAATAATATCTTTGCAGATATAGGGGTTCACAAGGTTTGCCGCGCCGACTTCGACTGCCGTCGCACCGGCGAGCATCATTTCGATCACGGATTCGGCGGAGGAAACGCCGCCCATGCCGATGATCGGAATCTTGACCGCTTCGTAGACCTGATATACCATGCGTACCGCAATCGGGAAGATCGCGTCGCCGGAGAAACCGCCCATTTTGTTGGCGATGATCGGCTTTTTCGTCTTCAGGCTGATGCGCATACCGAGCGCGGTGTTGATCATCGCGATGCCGTCCGCACCCGCTTCTTCACACGCCAGTGCGATTTCCACAATGTTGGTGACGTTCGGGGTCAGCTTGACGTACAGCGGCTTGTCGGCAACTGCCTTGACGGCCTTGGTAACTTCCGCCGCCATTTCGGGGGTCGTGCCGAAGCCCATGCCGCCGCCGTGGACGTTCGGGCAGCTGATGTTCAGCTCGATCAGACCGATCTGGTCGCAGCCTCTCAGCTTTTCCACACAGTGGACGTATTCTTCCACGGAGAAGCCGCCGATGTTCGCCACAACGGGCTTGTGGAAGTATTTCTTCATCTCGGGAAGCTCGACCGCTAAAACGTGGTCGATGCCGGGGTTCTGCAGACCGACGGAGTTGATCATGCCGGCGGTGCATTCCGCGATGCGGGGCGTCGGGTTGCCGAAACGTGCGTCGCGGGTTGTGCCCTTGAAGGAGAAGCTGCCGAGAATGTTGATATCGTAGAGTTCTGCGAATTCCTTACCGAATCCGAACGTGCCGGATGCGGGGATGATCGGGTTGTCCAGCGTCAGACCGGACAGGGTTACTTTCATGTCAGCCATCTCACTTCGCCTCCCAGAGAATGTCGTTTTTCATGAGGATCGGGCCGTCCTTGCAGATGCGCTTGTAGCCGGAGATGGTCTTGCAGGAGCATCCCATGCACGCGCCGAAGCCGCAGCCCATGCGTTCTTCAAAGGAGAACTGACCATCAATGCCTTCGGGGGTCGTGCGCCATACGGCTTTCAGCATCGGTTCCGGACCGCAGGTGCAGACGTGCGTGTAGGTCATATCCTGCATGGCCGTGGTGACAAAGCCCTTGATGCCCATGGAGCCGTCTTCGGTCGCGACGGTCAGTTCCGCGCCGAGTGCCTTGAATTCGTCGCAGAGGATCGCGTCGTCCGCGGTACGGAAGCCGCAGACCACCTTGACCTTCTTGCCTTCCGCGATGAGGGTCTTTGCGAGGAGATAGAGCGGGGGAACGCCGACACCGCCGCCGACGAGAACGGGTTCATCGCCGGTGAGGGAAGTGTCGTAGCCGTTGCCGAGGCCGGTGAGGATGTCGAGCTTCACGCCTTCGCCGTAACCCGCCATCTGTTCGGTGCCTTCGCCGACGACTTTGTAAATGAGGGTCAGTTCATCGCCGTTCACGTCGCAGACGGAAATCGGACGGCGGAGGAACTTGCCTTCGAGCAGGATATTGACAAACTGACCGGGACGGGTGATGTCCGCGGTATCCCCCGTGAGCACCATTTTATAAGTGTCACGGGCGATTTTTACGTTGGATTTGATTGTGAAAATTGTCTGTGTCATTTTTTACCTTTCGATACACATTGAAAATTCCTGTTCGGCGCAGCCGATGAAATGGGGGGAACCCCATTTCAAAGGAATTTTGTGAGCGTGAACAGCTGCACGTCCTATTGCAGTTGCATTATTTCACGCTCAGTCCTCGTTAATCGTGGAGATGCCCATCGTTACTTCTTCGAGTACGTCGAGCAGAACCTTGACGGTGTCAAGTGCGGTGAACATGGTTACGCCGTTTTCAACCGCGCACTGACGGATTTCGTGGCCGTCGGACAGAACGCCGGTGGAGCCGTAGTCACGGGTATTAATGACGTAGGTGACGTAGCCCTGACGGATGGAATCGAGGATTTCTTCGCTTCCTTCGATGATCTTCTTACGGATTCTGGTACGGACACCGTGTTCCTTGAGGAAGAGTGCGGTACCGTGGGTCGCTTCGATGTTGAAGCCCATGTTGTAGAAGCGCTGGATGAGCGGGAGAGCTTCTTCCTTGTCCTTGTCTGCAACGGTGACGAGCAGGGTACCGTAGTTGACGACCTGCATACCGGATGCCTGCAGAGCCTTGTAGAGCGCGCGGGTCATCTTCTTGTCGTAGCCGATGGCTTCACCGGTGGACTTCATTTCGGGAGAGAGGTATGCGTCGAGACCGCGCAGCTTGGAGAAGGAGAACGCGGGAGCCTTGACATACCAGCGTTCCTTTTCCTTCGGGTAGATTTCGGTGATGCCCTGTTCCCGCAGCGAGATGCCGAGGATCGCGAGGGTACCAATGTCGGCGAGGCTGTAGCCGGTCGACTTGGAGAGGAACGGAACGGTTCTGGAGGAACGCGGGTTGACTTCGATGACGTAAACGAAGTCGTTTTCGTCGACGATGAACTGGATGTTGTACAGACCTACGATACCGATGGAGAGACCGAGCTTCTTGGTGTAGTCGAGGATGGTGTCCTTTGCAGCCTGGGAGATGGAGAAGGTCGGGTAAACGGAGATGGAGTCACCGGAGTGGACACCCGTACGTTCAACGAGTTCCATAATGCCGGGGACGAAGACATCCGTACCGTCGCAGACCGCGTCAACTTCGACTTCGCGGCCGACGATGTACTTGTCAACGAGAACCGGGCGTTCTGCATCAAGTGCAACGGCGGTTTCGAGGTAGTGGCGGAGCATTTCTTCGTTTGCGACGATCTGCATTGCTCGGCCGCCGAGGACGAAGGAAGGACGAACGAGTACCGGGTAGCCGATTCTTGCCGCTGCTGCCACGCCGTCTTCGATGTTGGTGACGGCCTGACCGGTCGGCTGCGGGATGCCCTGTTCCTTGAGAAGCTTTTCGAACGCGTCGCGGTTTTCCGCACGGTCAATCGCTTCGACGCTGGTGCCGATGATCTTGACGCCGCGCTTCTGGAGACCTTCCGCAAGGTTGATTGCGGTCTGACCGCCGAGACCGGCGATGACACCGTACGGCTTTTCCAGTTCGATGATGTTCATGACGTCTTCGATGGTGAGCGGTTCGAAGTAGAGCTTGTCGGAGCAGGTGTAGTCGGTGGATACGGTTTCGGGGTTGTTGTTGATGATGATGGCTTCGCAGCCGTGCTTTTTGATGGTCATGACCGCGTGAACGGTGGAGTAGTCGAACTCAACGCCCTGACCGATACGGATCGGGCCGGAACCGAGAACGATGATCTTCTTGCGGTCGGATACGACGGACTCGTTTTCATCCGCGTAGGTGGAGTAGAGGTAGGGAATATAAGACTTGAATTCGGCTGCGCAGGAGTCGATCATCTTGTAGACCGGACGGATGTCCTGTTCGCGGCGGAAGTTCCATACGGCGTCTTCGGTGGTGTTCCAGAACTTCGCGACGGCGCGGTCGGAGAAACCGTACTTCTTGACGTAGCGGAGAACTTCGGCATCCATCGGATGATCGGCAGCGAGCTTTTCAAGTTCGACGATGTGGCGGATCTTTTCGATGAAGAGCATGTCGATCTGGGTTGCGTCGCAGATGAGACCCGCGTCGATGTGACGGCGGAGGAGTTCCGCGATGGCGTAGATGCGGTCATCGGTACCTACGGCGATGTAGGAGAGCAGATCGTCGGTGGATACGTTGTCGAACTTCGCGAGGTGCATATGGTATGCGCCGATTTCGAGGGAACGGATTGCCTTGAGAAGGCTTTCTTCAAGGCTGCGGCCGATGGACATGACTTCACCGGTTGCCTTCATCTGGGTGGAAAGGCTGTTGTTCGCGTCGGAGAACTTGTCGAACGGGAAGCGCGGCATCTTGGTGACGACGTAGTCGATGGAGGGTTCGAAACATGCCGGAGCGGATGCGAGCTGGATTTCGTCGAGGGTGAGACCGATGGCGATCTTAGCGGTAACGCGTGCAATCGGGTAGCCGCTCGCCTTACTTGCGAGAGCGGAGGAACGGGATACACGCGGGTTGATTTCGATGAGGTAGTAGTCGAAGGACTGCGGGTCGAGAGCGAACTGGACGTTGCAGCCGCCTTCGATGCCGAGCTTGCGGATGATCTTCAGCGCGGAGTCGCGGAGAAGGTGATATTCTTTATTGGTGAGCGTCTGGCTGGGCGCAACGACGATGGAGTCACCGGTATGGATGCCGACGGGGTCGATGTTTTCCATGGAGCAGATGGTGATCGCGGTGTCGTTGGAGTCACGCATGACTTCGAATTCGATTTCCTTGTAGCCCTTGATGCTCTTTTCAACAAGAACCTGGCTGACGGGAGAGAGCTTCAGCGCGTTCTTGAGAAGCGGGAGAAGTTCTTCGTCATCGGAAGCGAAGCCGCCGCCGGTGCCGCCGAGGGTGAACGCGGGACGGAGAACAACCGGGAAGCCGATTTCGTGTGCTGCCGCGATACCTTCTTCGAGGGAGTTCGCGATGAGGGAGGGAAGAACGGGTTCGCCGATTTCTTCGCAGAGTTCCTTGAAGAGCTCACGGTCTTCCGCCTTTTCGATGCTTTCCGGAGGAGTACCGAGCAGTTCGGTCTGGCATTCGCGGAGGATCCCCTTCTTTGCAAGCTGCATTGCGAGGTTCAGACCGGTCTGACCGCCGATGCCGGGGATGATCGCGTCCGGACGTTCGTAACGGATGATCTTTGCGACATATTCGAGGGTCAGGGGTTCCATATAAATCTTGTCCGCAACGGACGGGTCGGTCATGATGGTTGCGGGGTTGGAGTTGACGAGGATGACTTCGCAGCCTTCTTCACGGAGGGCGAGACAAGCCTGGGTTCCGGCGTAGTCAAATTCCGCCGCCTGACCGATGACGATCGGACCGGAACCGATCACCATTACTTTTTTGATATTCTCTTTCTTCGGCATTGTCTTACTCTCCCTTCATGAGTTCAATGAATTTATCAAACAGGTATGCGCTGTCCTGCGGACCGGGGTTGCTTTCCGGATGATACTGTACGGAGAACACACGGTCTGCGGCGCATTCGAGACCTTCGATGGTGTTGTCGATGACGTTGACGTGGGTGACGGTCATGGCATCCGCGATGCTTTCGGGATTGACGACGCACGCGTGACCCTGCGAGGTGATCTCGATCTTGCCGGTTGCAAGGTTCTTGACGGGATGGTTGCCGCCGTGGTGACCGAACTTCAGCTTGGTCGTGGTAGCGCCGTACGCCTTGGCGATGATAAGGTGACCGAGGCTGATGCCGAAGACCGGGACGTTTCCGCGGAGTTCACGGACGGTGTCCACAACGGGCTTGACATCTTCGGAACTTCCGGGGCCGTTGGAGATCAGCACGCCGTCCGGCTTCATCTTGAGAATTTCTGCGGCGGAGGTGTTCCACGGAACTACAGTCACGTTGCAGCCGCGTTCGTTGAGGGCGCGGATGATGCTGGTCTTGATGCCGCAGTCGACGGCAACGACGTTGTACTTGTGGTTTGCGGTGCGGGAGTACCACTTCTTGCGGCAGCTCACGCGCATGACCTGATCGTGCGGGATCGGGGTGCAGGCGATTTTTTCGAGCGCGTCTTCGGCAGGCATATCGATGTCCACGATGATCGCGCGGCAGACGCCGTTGTCACGGATGTGACGGGTGAGCGCACGGGTGTCGATGCCTTCGATGCCGGGGATGTCGTAGTCTTCGAGGACTTCCGAGAGGGTCTTGGTGTAGCGGAAGTTGGAGGGCTGGTCGTTGTATTCGCTGACCACCAGACCGCCGAGGGTCGGAACCTTGGTTTCAAAGTCTTCGTCGGTGATGCCGTAGTTGCCGATGAGCGGGTAAGTCATCACGGCGATCGCATCGGTGCAGGACGGGTCGGACATCATTTCCTGGTATCCGACGACGGCCGTGTTGAAGAAGAGTTCGCACGCGCGTTCGATTTTTGCACCGAATCCGCGTCCGGGATAAACCGAGCCGTCTTCCAGCACCAGTTTTCTGTTGAAGTTCATTTTGTCAGCCATACTGTTTTACCTCCGCATACTGTCATTTTACATTTTCCATAGACTTTTTCGCCGGCGAACGGGGTCGCGTGACCCATCGAGAGGAAATCCGCCGGATCAATGGCATATTCTTCGGTCAGATCGAAGATTGTAAAGTCGTCTTCGGTCTGAGGGAGTCCGAACCGTTTCCGCGGTGCATCGGTCATCATTTCGATGATGCGCTCGAGCGGAACGATGCCGGTTTTTACGAGTTTTGTATAGAGCACGGGGAATGCGCACTCCAGTCCCACCACACCCATCGGGCTCTTGGCGAGGCCGCGCGACTTTTCGTCGTCGGAGTGCGGTGCGTGGTCGGTCGCGATCATGTCGATCGTGCCGTCGAGAACGCCTGCGATGAGCGCGTCGCGGTCGGCTTTTGCACGCAGCGGCGGGTTCATCTTGAAGCGTCCGTCTTCGATGAGGTCGTCATCGGTGAGGGTGAGGTAGTGAGGCGCGGTTTCGCAGGTGACGTCCACGCCGTTTTTCTTTGCTTCGCGGATCAGCTCGACTGCTTCCTTTGTGGAAATGTGGCAGACGTGGTACTTGACGCCCGTTTCCGCCGCCAGCTTCAGGTCGCGTTCGATCTGTTTCCATTCGCTTTCGGAGCAGATGCCGCGGTGACCGTGTGCCTTCGCGTATTCGCCGTCGTGGATGTAGCCGCCGTTCAGCAGATCGTTCACTTCGCAGTGCGCAGCGATGATTTTCCCGAGCTTCTTTGCTTCAAGCATTGCCGCGCGCATCATGTCGTCGTTTTGCACGCCGCGTCCGTCATCGGAGAATGCACAGACGGAATCCGCCATTCCGGCGAGATCCGCCATTTCCTTTCCCATTTCCCCGATCGTGATCGCGCCGTACGGATGAACGCGGATTGCCGCGCCGTCACGGATCAGAGCGAGCTGCACGCCGAGGTTTTCGGCGGAATCGGGAACGGGATTCAGATTCGGCATGGAGCAGACGTCGGTGTAACCGCCGTGTGCTGCCGCCATTGTGCCGGAAGTGACCGTTTCTTTATAAGAAAAACCCGGCTCACGCAGATGAACATGCACATCAGCGAAACCGGGAAAAACAACGGAACCACTAATATCGATTTTTTCGGAAACGTCGGAAAACATATCGGAAGAAGTTTCCGATACGGGAAGTACATGGGAAGAAGAAGCGGAAACGAAAACAAACACGTCGCAAAGGACGCCGTTTCTATACGCTTTTCCTCCGGTAAGAAGAGTCATGATAACCTCCTGTTCACTGTTTACACACACAATTCATTCTAAAGTACCGGAAACCGACGGTTTTCTGCGCATTTTTCCATAAAAAAAGCGGATAGCAATACACGCAGATATTACGATTTCAATCGACAAACCCGGCGAGTTTCTGTGTACCCAACATTATCTCTTAATTCGAGTTATTATACCATATATCCGCCGTCGGGTCAATAGTGAACATGAGAAATTTTCGTGTGTGGGTTACGGTATTTTTTTATCGGTTCTTACAATAAGCAAAAACGGAAAGAAAATATGGGAGTTTTCTTTCCGTTTTAATTCCAGTTTTAACCAAAAAGTCTCTTGTAGATGTCGGACATTTCGCCTCTCGTGATGACGTAGGGGCTGTTGGCGTAGTTGCCCGCGCCGGCCACACGGTCGATCAGCTCTTCGCGTTCGGCAGCGTCGATCTTGAGGTTAAGCAGACCGCTCATTTCGGGGATGATGCGGATTATATCGTCCGCGGTGGTGTCAAGATGTGCGGCAAGTCTGGCGATTTTTTCCTCACCGGCGGCGGTCAGCATATTGTAGCGGAGGTACGCGCCTTCGAAGACCGCACAGGCTCTTCCGTGCGGGATACCGCGGGTGAGCGTCAGGCTGTAGCCGAGCGGATGCGGGAAGCCGGTGCCGGTGTAGTCGATGGCGATGCCGGCGGCACATGCGGCGTTCTGGAGCTTTTCGCGCTGGAGTTTGGTGAATCTGCCCGCGTCGCGTTCGCCGTCCGCGTACATTTTATTGACAAGGATGTTCCAGATTTCACGGGCTGCCCAGAGCGCGGCTTCTTCGGAAACTTCCGTGGATTTCGGGGAAAGATAGGATTCCATCGCATGAGCGAGAGCGTCGAGCGCGGTGGAAACGGTGTAGTTTTCGTCGAGAGACGCGGTATACTTCGGGGAAACGAGCGCATACTTCGGGTAAGCGGACGAAGCCTTGAAGGTCTTCTTTTTCGCGCCGCCGTCCACGGTCAGGACGGAATAGCGGTTGACTTCGCTTCCGGTGCCGGCGGTCGTCGGGATGGCGATGATCGGGAGACCGTCCACAGTGCGCTTGCCGTCATCAAAAATATCGAGAACATCGCAGTCCGGGTTGGATGCGTAGGCCGCAATTGCCTTTGCAGCGTCGAGCGCGGAGCCGCCGCCGATGGCAACGATGAAATCACAGTGTTCCGCACGTGCGAGTGCGCCGCCTTCGTGACACAGCGGTGCCGGCGGGTTTTCGGGGATCACATTGAAGCGGACGTAAGTCGCGCCGACGGATGCGAGAGCGGCGGCAACGTCGTCCATGGCGCCGCAGAGATCTGCCGAACGGCGGCCGGATACAACGAGTGCGCGATGGCCGAGTTCCGCGAAAACGGCAGCGTTTTCGGTCACGCAGTTTTCACCGGTGAAGACGTGTACCGGTTTATGAGCAGTAAAATCCATAGGTTCCTCCGGAATAGTATGGGAATATATCAACAGAATTATTCAAAAACAAAGGTGAAAAGATCAATTATGTCAGAATAAGTTTAGCATAACGGGCGAGTCCGGCGCAAGAGCAATTTCGTGGATTTTTGCGGAGGGGGTATGCGGACGGCTTGTAGGATATTACAACGGCGGCAAAAAAAGACACCCTGTGCGGGTGTCTTTTCGGTGCAGATCAGCGGAAATGCTTTTTGATCTCTTCCAGATCGTGCAGGATATGCCGGCAGGCCCAGAGGGCGTATCCGGCGAGAACCAGTCCGACGGAGCAGAGGATCACGGAAATGCTCAGTTCTCCGAAGACGATTTCGTACAGCATGGCCGCCGCGCCGAGGATCATCAGCGCCGCCATGACGACGGGAAGAAATTTTCCGTACGGTTCACGCCGGAGGTTGAGCGGTTCGTCCATCGGAAGTTCCAGCTCGGTGTAGGTTTTCTCGAATTCTTCCGGAGCGTTTACCGGCTCCGCGGGACGATGCGTATCGGCTTTGGCAGCCTCGCGTTCCTCACGTTCCCGCACCTTCTGACGGTCATGCAGTTCGCAGATCCGCAGGAGGTATTCCATCCCGCCGTCCGTCACGCCCGCGCTGCGCAGATTCTTTTCGTTCGAAACGAGACGGCGCACGGCAGACGAAGTGGATGCGTCCATGAATTTGATGAAAGGAAGAATGATCTTCTTGCAGTTGTCGCAGAGTCTGGTTTTGTCGTTTGACGGAATATCACATCCACAGTTATAACAACGTGGCATAGG
>JBGVOJ010000797.1:0-22302 GCA_045126415.1 Eubacteriales bacterium
AAAACTTTTTCGAGAAAAAGTTTTCCCCGAACCCCTTTCAAAAAGCTTTATACAGATAAATGGATTTAAGTTGGTTCAAATTGTTACTCTTCTTCGTCCTCGTCCGTGATTTTGTAGCAGACGAAGGGCATACACGTCTTGTACAGCTTGAAACCGACCGCTTCCGCTGTACGGATTGACGCCACGTTATCGCTTGTGCAGACGTACTTCACGCTTTCGCCGTGAGAGAGGATGTGCTGTGTGAGTTTGGCAACACAGGCTTTGGCATAGCCGTTTCCGCGGTATTCCTCCTCACATTCGACGGTGATTTCATAAAGGCCGTCGTCCTCACAGACGTCGTTCAGACCGGCATAGCAGACGACTTTTCCGTCGCGGCGCAGGATCGCCATTTTGTCGCACGGGTCGGTTTCGAGAAATTCGAACTCGTCGAGCGGGAGATTTTCGAAAACTTCACCGGTCAGGTCGTCGACGAGGTCGCAGTCCGGGAGTTCGGGCACGTTCAGCCGGTCACCGGGAACGGCATGGAATTCGTAATAGATCACGCCAAGCGCATCGTCACAGTCGTATTCCAGCTCCTGCATGATGGGCGTGATGGTTTCGTAAAGGAAGGACTGTGCCGCTTCCGACGTCGGATCATCCGCGAATTTTTCTTCGAATTCACGTGCGATGGCTTCGCAGAAGGAGTAGACGAGGAGATCGAGACCCTCTCCGGCGATGTGATTCATTTCAAATGGAACGGCGATGTGATGATTTGTGGCGATCACCTGTTCCTCAAGTTCTTTTTCTTCCAGACGGATCATAGTCATTCTCCTTCATTCAGTGTTTCGGCCGCCGCACCGTGGGTGATAACGAAATAATGATCGGTAAAACGGGTATCGAGCGGATCGGTGAGTTGATCGTGGTTCGCACCGGCGATGGCTGTGTAATAGCGGTAGTACCATTCCGCCTTCGCGTCGTCCACGAAGAAGAAGGAGGGGCCGCTGTTGTAATCGGGGAAGCGGTACGCGGGATGTCCCTCACCTTCCGCGCAGTTTCGGGCATACTGTACCTGCAGATACAGGATGTTCAGTCCTTCTTCTGCGGCGATGGCGTCGAGTTCCGCACGGAATTCACTGCCGTACATGAGGTCGGTGCAGTCCACGGCGCAGAGAGCGGAGCGTTCGGTCGAACGATAACAGTTCATGACGCGTTCCGCCTTCGACATGGCGGCAAGCTCCTCGGCGTTCATAACGTAATCCTCCGGCGTGGGAGCGGCATAAGAATAGATGTTCAGCTTGCGGATAGCGGTCATTGTCCGGTTAACAAGGAAAAGCTCGGTCATGTAGTCGCAGTAATCGGAAGACATGCCGGTGCGTTCCTGCAGGATGGTGAGGCGTTTGAGGAACTGACCTTCTTCATCCTGAAAAAAGAGATTCTGCGCGACGTTCTGCTGGGCAATGGACATATCCATCAGGACGGCGGAAAAATTGTTGTACTGCTTGGCAAAGCGGGTGAAATGCCCGAGCAGATCGAAACTTTCCGCGATGCCGTAGTCCATGCCGATGACGATCATGTCAGCCTGCGAAACCTCGACGCGGATATCGTAATACACGGCGTAGGTATTGCCGGTCGGGGAGAATTTTTCGGCGTTCACGCGCGCCACAGGGGGAAAGAGAAAGTCGATTCCCGCAGGGGTCAGGAACAGGAGCGCGGCCGCCTGCACGATCAGGACTGCCGCGATGAATTTGGTGATACGCCGGATTCTCGTTTTCATACACGTCCTCGATTTTGTAAAGTCGATAATAGGGCATCTTACTATGCCTATTTTAACTGATTCCGCCTGTAAAATCAATATTTTTTAATAATTTAGGTGAGGAAAAAAATGTGGGGGAACCTTTTTTTAAGGAAAAAGGTTCCCCCACACCCCTTTTAAAAACCTTTTTGGACCGGGACAGGGATATTATTTGACGATGAAGCAGGTTGCCATGTCCTGCGTGATTTCGACGCCGCGTTCGACGAGACGGTTGAAGACGGCGTTTTCCCATGCGCCGTGAGCGCAGTAGGTGTTGAAGAACGTCCGCTGGGATGCGAGGTGGTCGGGGATGTACTTCTTCATGAGGGTGCAGGAACGCTCGAACAGTTCGTTCTGGAGCTTTGCGACGAGTTCCCGGACGGGTGCGAGGACTTCGACGAGCTTGGCGTATTCGCCGCGTTCGTGGCTGATGACCGGGACGATGATTTCGTAAGTATCGCCGGTTTTGCGGAGCTTGCCGTTTTCCACAAGTTTGGCGCAGAGATAGTCGTCCGGACGAACTCCCTCGTTATAAAAACGGTAAAACTGCTCGATCATGTGCTGATTATAACTGCGGGTGTCTTTGGTGTACTGAGAAACAAGGCAAACTTCTTTGATCTCCCCATTCATGTATCTGGCAGAATTCATACCGAATCCATACGAAGAATAGAATTTTCTCGGATCACTGAGCATTCCAAGAATATACCATTTCCGGTCTCCGTCGATCAGACTGGTAAACGGAAGATTTTCCACATCAAAGAAATCGTTCATGGTCTCACAGGACAGTGTATCGAGTATCATACACAAAAGATTCCCAAACGGTTTTTCGGAACCGCAGAAGCCAATCTTCCTGATTTCCTCCTCAAGTGACAGAAGTGCGTCGACAATTCCATCTGCCTGTTCCAGACACAGTTTGAATCCATCCGTATAAACTTCCCGGCATACAGTTTCGTTCCAGATGGGAAAATTGCTCTGATAACGGTCTTTCGTCTGGGTAACGCAGCGTGCTTTTACAAGGGATTCCAAAGCATCCTCAATATAATCCGCTGCACAGCCGATTTCCGAAGCAATTTCAGTCACATTTTTCGGCTTCTCATAGACAGCAATACAAATATTTTGCGCAAGCAAACCGGACAGTGCAGTATCTGCCCCGTCATACATACCGAGAGGTCCTTCATGACCGACCCAGCCGCCCATGTTCATGTACAGCTTGACTGCTTTCCGGTATCCGTTTTCCATATATTCCATTTTCATAATTTCCTCCTTCAGCCTTACTTTCGACTGATTCAGCCGCCATTTTACCGAGGACAGCGGTATTCCAAGCTCCTGTGCAATGGTATTGTAGTCCTTTTCCTCCAGCCAGTGCATCACGCACACGTCGCGGTACATCTTCGAGAGATACGACACCGCGCGGCGCAGATTGGCACAGTCCTCCCTGCGGATGAGGTTGGTCTCGGGCGTTTCGTAGCTGATCCCTGTGGAGTCGATAATCATGATGACGTTTTCAGCTTCCGTTGCCGTTTCGCGCTGTGACTTCGCGCTGACCGCCCGCAGGTACACGTTTCTGGCAATCCCCCACAGCCACGGGATGCGGCGGTCGGGATCGTCGATTCTGTGATACGAGCGGATCGCACATTCGACGATGTCCTGCGTCAGGTCTTCCGCCGCGAATTCGTCGTGCAGGCGGTTGTACGCGAACCGGTACAGGCGGTCGAGCTGGGAGGTTAAGAGTTCGATGAGTTCCTGTTCCATGCTGTTTCCTCGTTTGACGGGATTTTTTTGTTTTACTGAATTTCTTCCTGAGCCGGCTTCGTATAATAAGTCAGCGTTTGCGGAAGTTTGTTAGGCTGAACGGAAAATTTTTTCGATTTTTTTCATTATACCAACCGATCTCATACGCCGTCAATTGAATTTATAAAAAAAAGTTACAAATATTAATAATCTCGTGTGGAAATTCCTCTTCGGATATGTTATAATGTAGTCTGAATATATTTCTCTAATTGAATTGTATTATTATTTTTATCACCACAGCATGAATTGCCCCTGAAAGGATTTGTTATGCCCAGATACATCGAAAAGGTCGAAAAGCTGACCCTTCCCGTAATCCCGCTCCGTGGACTCGTCGCTTTTCCCTCCATTCCCATAAATTTTGAACTGGAACGCGAAATCTCCAAAGCCGCATGCAAGGCCTCCGAAGCCGCTGACCTGTACGTCTTCCTCCTCACACAGAAGGAACTGAATGTTGAAAATCCCACGGAAGCCGATCTCTACGACGTCGGCTGTGTCGCAAAAATCAAGCAGACTCTCAAAAAGCCCGACGGCAACATCCGTGTCGTTGCGGAAGGTATGTGCCGCGGTACACTCACCGAACTGCGCCGCGAAAAGGACTATCTCGTTGCGGACATCATGTCCAAGACCATGACCGCCGATTATTCCGTGCCGGATCTCCGTACGGAAGCCCTTCTCTCCGAGACGATGAACACCCTCGACGAGATGCTGCACTACCTCCCCGCCGTGTCTGACGAATTCCTCACCGCCGCGGCTTCCATCAAGAATCCCGGTCTTCTCGCGGACTTCATCGCTTCCGGCGTATTCGTCCGTTATCAGGATAAAGTGGAAGTGCTGAAGATGTACGACCCCATGCTCCGCGCGGAAAAAGCGCTGATTATCATGGAAAATGAGATGAAACTGCTCAAGACCGAGCTGGAAATCCACCGCAAGGTCAAAAAGGCGATGGACGACAACCAGCGCGACTATTACCTCCGCGAACAGCTCCACGCCATCGAATCCGAACTCGGCATCGACGAAGATACCGACGAATATACCAAGAAAATCGCCGCCGCAAAACTGCCGAAGGAAGTGCAGGAAAAGCTCGAGAAGGAAGTTCTCAAGCTCGGCAAGACCCCGACCGGTTCTCCCGAAGCGGCCGTTATCCGTAATTATCTGGACACCTGTCTGGAAATTCCGTGGAACAAGAGAACCAAGGACCGCAACGACATCGACGCGGCAAAGAAAATTCTTGACGCCGACCACGACGGTCTGGAAAAGATCAAGGACCGCATCATCGAATTCCTCGCGGTCAAGCAGCTCAATCCGGAGCTGAAAAACCAGATTCTCTGCTTTGTAGGACCTCCCGGAGTTGGTAAGACCTCCCTTGCCTCCTCCATTGCACGTGCAATGAAGCGTAAGTACGTCCGCGTATCGCTCGGCGGTATCCGCGACGAATCCGACATCCGCGGTCACAGAAAGACCTACGTTGCGTCCATGCCCGGCCGTATCATCAATGCGCTGACCCAGTGCGGCTCCATGAACCCCGTCATGCTTCTCGACGAAGTCGATAAGATGTGCGCCGACGTTCACGGTGACCCGGCGTCTGCCCTGCTCGAAGTCCTCGACGGCGAACAGAACAAGAATTTCCGTGACCATTTCGTCGAACTTCCCGTTGACCTCTCCGACTGTATGTTCATCGCGACCGCGAATACCCTCGACACCGTTCCGCGTCCTCTGATCGACCGTATGGAAGTCATCGAGCTGAACACCTACACCCCGGGGGAAAAACTCGCGATTGCAAAAAATCACCTGCTCCCGAAGCAGCTCAAGCGTCACGGTCTCTCCCGCCGCACGATGAAGATCACCGACACGGCACTGGAGGAAATCATCTCCGGCTACACCCGCGAATCCGGTGTGCGTAATCTCGAACGAGAGATCGGCGCACTGTGCCGTAAGGGTGCCCGCGTGATGGTCGAAGAACAGCTCAAGAGCGTTTCCGTGGATGCTGCTGACATTGCCAAATACCTCGGCAAGCGCAAGTTCATTGACGACGCCATCGCAAACCGGAACCTCGTCGGCGTGACCAACGGTCTCGCGTACACGGAAGTCGGCGGCGATATGCTCAAGGTGGAAGTCCTCATTGTGGACGGCACGGGCAAGATCGAGCTGACCGGTACCCTCGGCGACGTCATGAAGGAATCCGCGCACATCGCCGTGACCTACATACGCGCTCACTGCAGGGAATTCGGCATTGCGCCCGATTTCTACAAGACCAAGGACATCCACATCCACGTTCCCGAAGGTGCGGTTCCGAAGGACGGTCCGAGCGCGGGTGTCACCATGACCACCTCCCTCGTCAGCGCACTCTCCGGAATCCCGGTACGCCGCCACATCGCGATGACCGGTGAAATCACCCTGACCGGACGCGTTCTCGCCATCGGCGGTCTGCGCGAAAAGTCCACGGCAGCCTACACGATGGGCATCCGCCGCATCCTGATCCCGCGCGACAATATGCGCGACATGGACGAGCTGGACAAGACCGTCGCGGCCGAAGTGACCTTCGTTCCCTGCGATACCCTCGACGACGTGCTGAAGGAAGCGCTCGTCCGTGAAGAATCTGCGGAAGACGTCCGGGAAGTTCCCGTTGTTGTCGAAGAACCCGGCATCTGCGCGGATGTCATCCCGAATCAGCCGAGTGACCGCGTGTACGGAACTGTTTAATTAAGATAAAGTGAGGCTAAATCGAACATGAAGCCGAATTTGAATAATGTGTCTCTGAAAGTGTCGGCGGGTCTGCCCAAGCAGTTCCCCGCTGACCGCCTTCCCCAGACGGCGTTTTCCGGACGTTCCAACGTCGGGAAAAGTTCGCTCATCAACTCTCTCCTGAACCGGAAGAGTCTCGCGCGTGTGAGCGGTGAGCCGGGGAAGACCATCACTCTCAACTTTTACGACATCGACCGCAAGATGTACCTCGTCGACCTCCCCGGCTATGGCTACGCGAAGCGTACGTTCGAGGACAAGCAGAAATGGTCCGCACTCACCGACGGCTACTTCACGAACAACAGGAACATTGACTCCGTGAAGCTCATCTGCCAGCTCGTCGACAGCCGTACCGGCCCGACGGAAGACGACTACAATATGCTCTACTATATGCGTGAAGCCGGTCTGCCGCATATCCTCGTGGCAACCAAGACGGACAAGCTCAACACGACCGAACGGAATAAATTCCTTGAAATCATCGCGGACGACGAGCTGACCGCCGACCTTCCGCTGATCCTGTACTCCGCAAAGACGGGCGCGGGTCGCGAGGATCTCTGGAGACAGATCTACTCCCACTGCAATCTCTGATTTTTCCCTCTCAATGGAGTTTTTATGATTTTACACAGCTCATATGACGTAAACGAAGCCGGTCATCTCACCATCGGTGGGATTGACGCGGCTGAACTCGCTGCCGAATTCGGTACTCCGGCATATTTTCTCGATACCGACGCGGTACGTACCATGTGCCGCACTTACAAGAAGGCATTCGCGGAATATTTCGGTGAAAAGTCCTGCCCCGTTTACGCGGGCAAGGCTCTCTGCTACCGTGGTATTTACAAAATCATCGCGGAAGAAGGTCTCATGGCAGACTGCGTGTCCCCCGGAGAACTTCACACCGTTCATGCTGCCGGTTTCCCGATGACGAACGTGTTCTTCCACGGCAACAACAAAACGGATGCGGATCTCGCGTACGCGCTCGACCTCGGCGTCGGTCACATCGTTGTGGACGGCATGGATGAATTGAACGCGCTCGACCGCATTGCGGGAGAAAAAGGCGCCGTACAGCCGGTTCTTCTCCGGATCACCCCCGGCATCGACCCGCATACCCATCAGAAGATCATCACCGGCAACGTCGACTCCAAGTTCGGCATGGCAATCCTCACCGGACAGGCGTTCGACTTCGTGAAGGCTGCGCTCGACTGCAAGAATATCAAACTCGACGGCTTCCACTGCCATGTCGGTTCTCAGATTTTCGATATTGAACCGTTCACCGAAGCGGCGGACATCATGCTCGCGTTCATCGCGAAGATCCGCGGCGAATACGGCTACACGGCGGAAATCCTCAACATCGGCGGCGGCTTCGGCGTAAGATACACCGAAAACGATCCCGAAATCGACTATACTGCAAACGTCCGTGCGCTTGGCGCCGAGATCGACAAGATGTGCGCGGAATACAACATCGCAAAGCCCACGCTTCTCATGGAACCCGGACGCTCCATCGTCGCGGCAGCAGGCTCCACCCTGTACACCTGCGGCTCGGTCAAGACCGTCACCGGCTTCCGCAATTACGTCTCCGTCGACGGAGGTATGCCCGACAACCCGCGCTATGCGCTGTATCAGTCCGCATACACCATTCTGAACGCGGTAAAGGCGAACGCTCCCGCAGACTTTGAATGCACCGTAGCCGGACGATGCTGTGAAAGCGGTGACCTTCTCGCGGAAGGCATCAAACTCGCGAAGCCGGAACGCGGCGACCTGATCGCCGTTCTCGTCACCGGTGCGTACAACCATTCGATGGCATCGAACTACAATCGTCTGCCCCGTCCGCCGATCGTTGAAATTGCCGGCGGCAAGGCAAAGCTGGCCGTTCGCCGCGAAACCTACGACGACCTCCTCGCTCTTGACCTGTAAGAAATCCGTCCTACGAACTTTACAGGAGAAACATCTTGCTTGACAAAATTATCGATCTGCTTTTTGTAATTCCGTGCGTTCTGTTCGCTCTGACGGTCCATGAAGTCTCCCACGGCTACATGGCGTACCGTCTCGGCGACCCGACCGCGCGCAACATGGGCCGTCTGACCCTCAACCCGCTGAAGCACCTCGATCCGGTCGGGGCGCTCTGTATGGTTCTCTTCCATTTCGGATGGGCGCGTCCGGTGCCGATCAACACGCGGTATTTCAAAAAGCCACGGCGTGACACCGCCCTGACAGCGGCCGCCGGTCCCATTTCCAATTTT
Organism: Eubacteriales bacterium; assembly: GCA_045126415.1. Taxonomy (GTDB): domain Bacteria; phylum Bacillota; class Clostridia; order Oscillospirales; family CAG-272; genus UMGS1696. The sequence goes on from JBGVOJ010000797.1 coordinate 8,539, forward strand.
ATCATGGCGTTTCTCGGACTGCTTGTACAGCAAATCCTGTTCGCAATCTTCATACGCCATCCCGCGACCACGCAGTTTGCCTACAATCTGCAGTACGCCGCGCTGACATTGTTCTCGTACTTCCACATTCTGAATCTTTCGCTTGGGATGTTCAACCTTCTCCCCGTTCCGCCGCTCGACGGTTCGCGGATTTTCCTGACGTTCCTTCCGGGGAAGTATTATTTCGGAATCATGCAGTACGAACGCTACATCCAGCTCGGTCTGCTGCTCCTTCTCTGGCTCGGTTTCCTTGACCGTCCTCTTTCCTTCCTTGTCAGCTCTGTCTCGAACGGGATGCAGTTCCTCATTGAACTCCTCCCCTTCCTCTGATACCATCCCCTCATGGAAACGATCAATTACAAATTCGAGCAGTTCGAGGGGCCCCTTGAACTGCTCCTCACCCTTGTCACCCGGCACAAAATGAAGATCGAGGATATTCCGATCGACCTTTTGTGCGAACAATACATGGCGTACATCAGTGAAGCTTCCCGTCAGAACATCGAACTGGCGTGTGAATTTCTCTCGATGGCAAGTGAGCTGATGCTCATCAAGAGCCGGATGCTCCTCCCGCGTGCGCCGGACAATCCCGAAGACCCGCGTACCCCCCTCGTCAACGCGCTTCTTGAATATCAGAAAGCCAAGCTCGCGGCGTCGGAGCTTTCCGGTCGGTTTGCGGAATACGGCTCGCGCATGGTCAAGGAACCGGACGATATTTCACCCGACCGCACCTATGTCGCACCGCACCACGTGGAGCTTCTGCGTGCCGCTCTGCTGCATGTCCTTTCGGAATCCAAAGAAAGCACACAAACCTCCGCGAAAGATACGTTTGACAACATCGTCAACGTGCCGCAGATTCCGCTGCAGACCGTCATCGGCAGCCTGATCGACCGTCTCCGCCAGCCGGACGCGCTTTTTCTCGATGGTTACTTCACGCCCGCGGACAGCAAATCCACGCTCATCGCGAAGTTCATCGGGATTCTCGAACTCCTGAAATCACACATCATCGGGCTGGATGAAGCCTGTGATGCGCCGCTTTCCAACGACGGCATCACCGACATGATGTCGCACGTCCGGATCACACTCATCGCAAGCGAGGAAGACATCCGTACTTCCGCGCTGGAATGGGAGTAACCACTTCATGAACCTGCAAAATGCCAGTCAGCTCCGGCTGGAGGAACAGCTTTACTCGACGGAGGAACAGTTCGCCGTTATCGAAGCCTGTCTGTTCGCCGCCGGACATCCGCTGACTTACGAAAAACTCGGCGCAGCTCTCGGCGTCACCGAAGAGTACTGCCGGGATCTTGTGGAAAAATTCGCTTCCATTTATAATAATGACGCGGTTTTTCCTCGGGGAATCCTGCTCGTACGCTTTCCGGATTCCTGTCAGCTCTGCACCAAGGAACAGTACGGCGAAGAAATCAAGCTCGCACTCGGCATCCGGCGCGGCGGAAACCTGTCGCAGTCGCTTCTCGAGGTGCTGGCGATCATCGCGTACAACCAGCCGACCACCCGTGCTTTTGTCGACACCGTACGCGGTGTGGATTCGAACTACGCCGTGAACATGCTCACGGAAAAGAAGATGATCGAACCCTGCGGCCGTCTCGAAACGCCGGGACGTCCTACATTATACCGCACCACGGAAGATTTTCTGGGTGTGTTCGGTATCTCCTCCCTCGAGGAACTGCCGTCGGTTCTGCTGAAAAGCGATACCGGCGAAACCGTGGAAATCGCGCCGCATCCGACCGCCGACATTCCCGAACAACTATGACCATGTCATCAACTTACCATGAAAGGAGGACACGCCCTTGATCGTTCTGCGAATCCTTCTCTATATTCTGCTCGGCATCGTCGTTCTTCTCGGCGTGATCCTCTCCATGCGGCTGAAAATCTATATCCGCATGACCGATACCTTCGGTCTGCGTACGGGACTCGGACCGGTTGTCCTGACCCTCGCTCCCGCAAAACCGAAAAAGCCCGTCGACCTTGCGGACTTCACGTACGAAAAGCATCAGAAACGTCTGAAGAAAGAACGTGCGCGGGCACTCAAAAAAGCGGAAAAAGCCGAACAGAAAAAACAGGCGAAAGCACTCGCCAAAGAAGCCGAAAAAACCGCCAAGGAAGAAGCGGCGGCGGAAGCAAACGGCGAACCCGTCAAGAAATTCACCCTGGAAGCGATTCTCGGAATTATCGAGTTTGTTCTCGAGGAATTCCCGCGTTTCACCTCGTACATCCACACGGAGATCCGGATGCTCGACATCACCGTTGCCGGCAAGGATGCCGCGGACTGTGCGAAAAAATACGGCATCATCGCACAGCTCACCAGCTATCTGCTTGAGATTCTGGATCACGGAACCGCGCTGAAGCCCGTTAAAGCCGACGCCGTCGCGGTACGCGCCGATTTTCTGGCTGCGAAAACCGTGTACAAAATGGATATCCGCATCAAACTGCGGCTCTTCTCCATCGTCCGCGTCGGATTCCATACCCTTGTATGGTTCATCAAATCGAAAATCAAAAAATAATCCGTTCAAAAATTATTTTCACATACATTTCTATCACCTATATCGGAGGATATTATGGCTGAGAACAACACCAACAAACTCGGTGACATCACCAAAACTTCCCTGGAATCCATCCGCTCCATGCTCGACGCCAACACCATCATCGGCGACCCCATCGAAACCGCAAGCGGCACCTGCATCATTCCGATCTCCAAGATCTCGGTCGGCTACGCGTCCGGCGGCGTTGATTACCTCAAGAAGGATGCCCCTGTCTCCAACGGCAAGCCCGTTTACAACAACTTCGGCGGCGGCGGAGGAACCGGGATCACCGTTACTCCGGTTGCTTTTCTGGTTGTCACTGCGGACGGCAACGTAAACATCCTCAACATCAGCGCACCGGCAGCAGCTCCCGCAGCGCCGGCGGCTCCCGTGGATACCGTCTCTCAGGTGGTCGGCTTCCTGGAACGCTCCCCCGATCTCATCGACCGCATCAAGGGTGTTCTCTCGAAGAAAAACGAAGAAAACAACATCTGATTTCCGGAAAATCCGCTTTTTCTCCATAAATTGTCTTACTAAAACAGCTCCTGTCGGCTCATACTACCGGTGTAATGAACTTTCACACTGTATTTTATGTCAACGGAGCTGTTATGAAAAAACTGTTTTCCTTTGCCGCAGCATGTCTGCTCTGTCTTCCCATGTGCAGTCTTTTTGCTGCGGCTGAAAGTGCGTCTGCCGTACCATCCACGGTATCTGCCCATGCCGCGATCCTGATCGAAGCCGGAAGCGGAGATGTGATCTATGAAAAAAATTCCCATGAAAAACTCCCGATGGCGAGTACCACGAAAATCATGACGGCACTCGTCGCGCTGGAGGAAGGGGATCTTTCGAAAAACGTACAGATCGCGGAAGCGGCCTGCGGCGTCGAAGGCTCCAGTATCTACCTTACCGCCGGTGAGGAACTGACGCTGGAGGACCTTCTCTATGCCCTGATGCTGGAAAGCGCGAACGATGCGGCCGCCGCCATTGCCTGCGAAATTGCGGGCGGCATTGAACCTTTCGCGGAACGCATGAACCGGCTGGCGGAAACGATCGGTCTGACCGAGTCGCACTTCACCAATCCGCACGGTCTGGACGACGACGCCCACTACACAACCGCGCATGATCTTGCGAAACTCACCGCCTATGCCCTGCAGAACGAGCAGTTCCGGAAGATCGTTTCCACGTACCGGCATCAGATCCCCCTGCGCGGCGATGAAGGCGTGCGTGTTCTCCTCAACCATAACAAACTCCTGCGGATGTCGGAGGATGTTATCGGTGTCAAAACCGGCTTTACCAAACACAGCGGACGCTGTCTGGTCTCCGCCGCCGAACGGGACGGAGTCTGTGTGATCGCCGTGACCCTGAATGCTCCCGACGACTGGCGTGACCACACCTTCCTCCACGAAATCGGATTTGCGCAGTATCACGTTGAGCATCTGGCGGAAGCGGGGCAGTTCACCTATGAGATTCCCTGCCCCACCGCAGAAAACGGCAGCGTGACCGTCACCAACACGGACTCCCTGTCCGTCTGTCTGAAAAACGGAACCGAAGTGACCTACTCCGCGGAAGCACCGCATCTGCAGATGCCTCCCGTCACGGTCGGCGATGTCCTCGGACGGGTCGTCTTTACCGCCGACGGAAAAATTCTTGGCGAAATTCCCCTGTATGCCCAGACAACCGTCGGGGAACCGGAGGACAATCGTTCTTTCGGTCAAAAAATTATCGACAAATTTCATTGATCTTATATTAAAAAGGTTTTGAAGGGGTCCGGGGGAACTCCATTTGATACACCATGGATAAAATCAGACTTCAGAAATATCTGAGCGAATGCGGTATCCTTTCCCGCCGTGCGGCCGAAACAGAAATTTCTGCCGGACGCGTGTCGGTGAACGGGATTCCTGCCTCTCTCGGTGACAAAATTGATCCTGAAACCGACGAAGTCGTGTGGAACGGACGGAAAATCGAGCAAAAAAACGGCGGAGAACGCCGCAATATGTATATTCTGCTCAACAAACCGGCAGGATATGTCACGACACTCTCTGATGAAAAAGGACGCCGTACGATCGCCGATCTGATCGCGGACGTCGGTACGCGCCTGTACCCGGTGGGACGGCTCGACCAGTATTCGGACGGTCTGCTTCTCTGCACCGACGACGGTGAGCTGACCAACAAGATCACGCACCCGTCCCACCATATTTCAAAAACCTACGTCGGCATCCTCACTGCACGTCTCGACGACCGCGCGATCCGCGAACTCGGCGTTCCCTTTGAACTGGACGGTTATATGCTGCGTCCGTTTGAGGTACGTCGTCTCGGCTACAAAAAAGCCGGAAACGCAGACGCGACCGTCGTGGAATTCGTCCTGCACGAAGGACGTAACCGCGAAATCCGGAAAATCTGCGCCCACCACGGATACAAACTCGCTCGTCTGACGCGTGTAGCCATCGGTGACCTCCGTCTCGAAGATCTTCCGTCCGGAAAATGGCGTCACCTGACCGACGAGGAAGTTGCTTATCTGAAATCTGTCTGATATTATAACTACAGAGGTAATTATGTTCAAAGTTCAGCCCCTCCGTTCCAAGGAAGTCCAGCAGGAACTCGCGGACACCCTTGGTGTTCCTTATTATGAAAACACGTACGCCTTCTTTACTGTCGACATGGACGAAGAAGCGACGAAAATTCTTTCCATTATCGGCATGTGTCAGTTCGAATTCTCTCCGGACGGCGCGGTCATCAAATCCATCGCAGCTTCTCCCGACAAAAAGGGGGATGAAGCAGTGTTCATCATGGTGCGCACGGTCATGAATTTCTGCTACCGCGCGGAAATCCCGACGATCGCTGTGGAAATTTCCGACAACGCCAACGACCTGACCTCCGATCTTTCGTTTGTACGCTCTCTCGGATTCCGCGAAAAATCCGGTTACGTCATCGACCTGAAAAAATTCTACCGTTCGCCCTGTCACTACAATGAAAATGACAACAAAGCCTAAAATCATCGCCGCACTCGATTCGTTCAAGGGTGCGGTTTCGTCCTATGAAGCCGGCGCCGCTGTAAAACGTGGACTTTGCAGACGTCTTCCGGACTGCGACGTCACGATTTTTTCTCTCGGTGACGGCGGCGAAGGAACCAGTGCGGCGTTTTATCATGCCGGTGAAGTGAGTTCCGTCCGGGTCAGCGACACCCACGGTGAACCGACCGCTGCAGCGTATGTCCTGCTTGAGAAAAACAATGTCCGTACCGCCATGTTTGATATGGCGTCAGCGGCAGGTCTGCATCATTCGAAAAAGCACGGGCTGGCCGTCCGTACTGCTTCAACAGCAGGTGTCGGTGAAATGATCGTGCATCTTGTGAACCTCGGATGCGGCGAAATCATCGTCGGACTCGGCGGAAGCGGCACGAACGACGGCGGTACCGGTGCACTCTCCCGCATGGGCGCGAAATTTTTTGCGGATAACGGGACCGAAATCGACGGTACCCGCGGTGCGGAAATTCTCGGTGAAATTGCCGCCTGTGATCTTACGCCCGTCCACCGACTGCTCAAAGGTGTGAAACTGACCCTGCTGTATGATGTTGCGGTTCCGCTGACCGGGGAGTCCGGCGCATCACGGATGTTCTCACGCCAGAAAGGCGCAGATGAAGCTGCCGTGGAAGAACTTGAGCATGCCATGACCCATTTTGCGGAAATCTGTGACGCTTCTCTCGGTGAAAAAATCTCGGAACGCAAAGGTTCCGGCGCGGCAGGCGGACTCGGCTACGGTCTGTCTCTTGCCGGCGGAGAACTGCGTCCGGGTGCGGAGTATGTGCTTGATTTTGTCGGATTCCGTGAAGCTGCGGCGGATGCGGATCTCGTGATCACCGGCGAGGGCAAAACCGACCGTCAGACAGCACGCGGAAAACTTCCCTTCACCGTTGCGAAATATGTCGGAGATGTGCCGACGGTATGTCTCTGTGGAACATTTGTGCCGGATGAGGAACTCTACGATGACGGATTTGACGCAGTATTCTCGATCATCAACGCTCCGTCCACTTTGGAAGAATCCATGGTAAACACGGAAATCCTTCTTGAAAACGCGGCGTACAATATCGCGGGACTGTTGGCTGCCGTAAAGAAATTCTGAATTTTATAGAAAAACCGACGTTTTCACGTCGGTTTTTTGACTTTATTCAATGCTGATGGATTCTCCGGTGACTTCCGTACCCGCCGGAATCACGAAATATTCTGCCGTATATGCGTCAAGTTCGTATTTTCCGCCGCAGTCACGACCGGTTTCGAGGGATTTCGCACCTTCCGGCAAACAAAATTTCCTCTTTTCCGTACGACTGGCGAGAATCAGAACGGTGTCGCCGCCGTCCGCAGGATAACGTACATAGGCAAACACGTCCGGCGTCAGGGCAAGAATGCGGAACAGACCGTCGCGGAAGACCGTACAATTCTTACGGATATTCCCGATTTTCCGGTAATGCGCGAGGATCCGCTCGTCCATATCGTGCCACGGGAACGGACGGCGGCAGAACGGATCGCGGTAGCCTTCCATCCCGGCTTCATCGCCGTAGAACACGCACGGCACGCCCGGCAGTCCGGCAAGGATGGAGTACGCGAACGTCAAACGGTCCGCCCCTTCCTTCCGTTCCTCCGCTGTCATGCGCAGGATCGCCAGTTCCTCGTTGGTCTTGTCGCCGCATGGTTCTCCGCCGAACAGGGTGAGGATTCGTTCCGTGTCATGCGTTCCGAGGAAGTTCAGCAGAGTATCGGACGATCCCTTCGGGTAACGTCGATAAGTACCTTCTGTGAAACGGCGCAGCTTTACCGCATCGCCGTCCTTCACGTAGGAGAGGATCGCGTCACGGAGGGGGTAGTTCATGACCGAGTCGAGCTGCTTTCCGCGGAGATAATACCGCCGTCTGCCGTAGCTGACCTTGTCCGACGCGTCTTCCCAGACTTCGCCGATGACCACGCCGTCGGGATTGTTTTCCCGTACGGCTTTGCGGAAATTGTATAAAAATTCATCCGACAATTCATCCGCCACATCAAGACGCCAGCCGGAAATTCCGGTGTGCATCCACTGCGGCACGACCAGATTGCCGATGAAATCCTGATAATCCGGATTGGAACTGTCCACGCGCGGCAGGACTTTCACGCCCCACCAGCACTCGTATTCCTCAGGAAAATCGCGGAACATATACCAGTCGGCATACGGAGATTTCTTCGACTGGTATGCGCCGACGGATTTGTATCTTTCAAAACGATTGAAATAGATGCTGTCCGCGCCGGTATGGTTGAAGACGCCATCGAGGATGATCTGGATGTCGTGCTCCGCAGCGACACGGCAGAGTTCCTTCAGCGCGTCGTTTCCGCCGAACATTTCGTCTACGGTGAGGTAGTCACCCGTGTCGTATTTATGATTGGAGTACGCGTCGAAGATCGGCGAAAGGTAGATCGTCGTCACGCCGAGAGAGGCGATATAGTCCATTTTTTCGGCAATTCCGTAGAGATTTCCGCCGAAAAAGACATTATTCGCCACTTCCGCGCCGGGATATTCCCCATACTGCGGGATGCCGTTTTCCCAGTCAGGATCAAACTCCGCGCCGTCCTTCACCGGAAGTTCGTGCGTTTCCGACTTCGCAAAACGATCGACAAAAATCTGATAGACCACACCCCTGCGGAATCCCTTGGACGTTTCATAATCGGGCGCATGCAGAAGAAGCTGCCGCTCGCCGACATGATTCTCGATCACTTCCAGCGAAACGGGATTTTCCCCGCCGAGACGGAGTTCCTCGTCACCGGTTTTGACGGAATAATAGTAGTAAAACAGACCGTCGTCGGTCAGTTCATATTCCGCGAGGATGTCCGCGCAATGTACGTCCGCTATGAACGTCCGCACGCCTTCTTCGGTCTCGCAGGATTCCGTCATGGGAATCGGAACAGTCTTTCCCTCATAACTGCGGTTCCATTCATCCGAATGAATATACATGCAGACGTTCACCGGCTCGTCCGTTTCCGGAATCCGTTCAGCCTGCACGTTCAGCGTGAACCGCAGATAAGAATCCGCCGGAAATGCGCCGAACAGGGACGCATCTCCGGTGGTCTTCAGATTTGTTTTATATTCTTCGAAAGGCGATCTCATTTTACAGGAGAAGTATGCCAGATGTTATCCGCGTATTCACGGATGCTGCGGTCGGAGGAGAAGAAGCCCGCGCCCGCAATGTTGAGCAGGGACTTTCTCGTCCATGCTTCTTCATCCGCATAGGTCTTGATGACGCGGTTGTAAACATTGAGGTAGGAGTCGTAGTCCGCGAGGCACATATACGGGTCGGCGATGCCATAACCGTAGAGGAAGTAGTCCGCCATGCTGCCGAAATGGTTGCCCGCAAAGCTGCCGCGGAGACGGTTCATAACGCCCTGCAGTTTTTCGCTGTTGTTGTAGTATTCCAGAGAGGAATAGCCGCGCTTCCACATATCGTCGACTTCGTTCGAGGTCAGACCGAAGATGAAGATGTTGTCGTCGCCGACCGCGTCACGCATTTCGACGTTCGCGCCGTCGAGAGTACCGAGGGTGAGGGCACCGTTGACCATGAACTTCATGCAGCCGGTACCGCTCGCTTCCTTACCGGCGAGGGAAATCTGTTCGCTGATGTCGGACGCGGGCATGAGCACTTCTGCGGTGCTGACGTTGTAGTCTTCGAGGTAGATGACGCGGAGGATGTCGCGCACCTTGGGATCCTTGGCAATTTCTTCACCAAGACTCCAGATAAGCTTGATGATATCCTTCGCCATATAGTAACCCGGAGCCGCCTTGCCGCCGAAGATGAACGTGGACGGGGTATATTCGCCGTTCGGGTTCGCCTTGATTTCGTTGTAAAGAGTGATGATCTTGAGGACGTTCAGAAGCTGACGCTTGTATTCGTGCATACGCTTGACCTGTACGTCGAATACGGAGTTGACGTCGATCGCTTCACCGGTCTTGTTGAAGTAATACTTCGCGAACTCGAGCTTGCGGTCGGTCTTGATCGCGCGGAGACGTTCGTGGATATTCTTGTCGTCCGCGAACTGACGGAAGTTTGCGAGTTCTTCGGTGTTCTTGCGGTATCCGGTACCGATGGTTTCGTCAAGAAGTCCTGCGAGACCGGGGTTCGAGTAGCACAGCCAGCGGCGCATTGCAATACCGTTGGTCACGTTGGTGAACTTGTACGGCATTGCCTTGTAGTAATCGTGGAATACGGTTCTCTTGAGAATGTCGGAATGGAGTGCCGATACACCGTTGACGGTATGGGATGCCGCAACGCTGAGGTTTGCCATGCGTACCTGGGAGTAACCGATGATCGCCATGCGGGAGATACGGTCCCAGTCGCCCGGATACATGTTCCAGAGATCCGCGCAGAGACGGCGGTTGATTTCTTCGACGATCATGTAGATTCTGGGCAGCTTGAGCTTGAAGAGGTAGACATTCCACTTTTCCAGTGCTTCCGGAAGAACGGTGTGGTTGGTATAGGAAACAACCTTGGTAACAACGGACCACGCGGATTCCCAGGAGTAGGAATAGGTGTCCATCAGGATGCGCATGAGTTCCGGAACAACAAGCGCGGGGTGCGTATCATTGATGTGAATCGCAACTTTGTCCGCAAAGTTGTAGAGCGTACCGTAACCGGCGAGATGGTCGGAAATGATGCTCTGGAGAGATGCGGAAACGAGGAAGTACTGCTGTGTCAGGCGGAGGAGCTTGCCTTCGTCGTGGTCATCGGAAGGATAGAGAACCTTGGAGATAACCTGTGCGTTGGAGGATTCCTGAATCGCCTGAACATACTGTCCCTGTGAGAAGAGGTTCATGTTGAAGCGGGTGGTGTCAACCGCTTTCCAGAGACGGAGGACGTTGACCGCCTGCGAATCGGAGCCGGAAACCATCATATCGTACGGAACCGCGCTGACGTCTTCGTAGTTGTCGTAAATGATCGTGCACTTGCCGTTTTCCCACTTTTCTTCGACGATACCGCCGAGACGGACGGTGAACGCCTTGTCGGTACGGGGAACGAGCCATGTGTCGCCGCGTCCCATCCATGCGTCGGGAAGTTCTACCTGATTGCCGTCGATGATCTTCTGCTTGAAGAGACCGTATTCGTAGCAGATGGAGAAACCGGTTGCCGCATAATCAAGGGAAGTCAGGGAGTCGAGGAAGCACGCTGCCAGACGGCCGAGACCGCCGTTGCCGAGACCCGGATCGGGTTCGAATTCGTAGATCTTCTCGAGATCAAAACCCATGTCCGCGAGAACAGTCTTGTAAGTTTCGGCTACATCGAGGTTCATGAGGTTGTTGCGGAGCTGACGGCCCATGAGGAATTCCATGCAGAGGTAGTAAACCTTCTTCGGATGCTGCTTCTTGACCTTTTCACGGAAGACCGAGCGCTTTTCGGTGAGAACGTCCTTGACGCTCATGACCGTTGCCTTGTAGATCTGTTCTTCGTTTGCTTCGTCCGGCTTGACACCGAAATAACGGATCAGCTTCTGTTCGAGACTTTCCCGAACCATGGCTTCCGTCAGTTTTTCATTCATGTTCATATCGTTGATCCTTACATTCGAATTTGAGACATTTTTCCCGGGGATTCTTCCGGCTGATAAAAATATAGACATGCAAATAGTCGGAAAAAAGGATTCTGACCATTTGTATGGCTATATCCTTCTGCCGGAAACAATCCTCTGCGGAATTTTCGAGGGGCACTTTTTCCCAAAAGTGCCCCTCAGAGAACTCCGGTTGATGACGAAAAATATCCGTCTTATATTTTACATCAAAGAGTTGTAAATATCAATATACTTTTTAGCCGAAACTGTCCACGAAAAGTCCACTTTCATGACATTTTTGACAAGTTCCGCCCATTTGGTATGGTTTTCATATAGTGAAAGCGCAGATTCCAGAACGTACATCATATCGTGTGCGTTGTAGTTGGCGAAGGTAAAGCCGTTGCCGGTGCCTTCTTCCGCGTCGTACGCCTTGATGGTGTCGTGGAGACCGCCGCATTCACGGACAACCGGAACGGTACCGTAGCGGGACGCGATCATCTGGGACAGCCCGCACGGTTCACTCTTCGAGGGCATCAGGAAGAGATCCGCACCCGCGTAGAACTTCTTGGACAGTGCCTTATTGTACTCGAGCTTGACGCAAACCTGTTCGGGATAACGGAGAGCGAGACCCGCGAAGAAGTTTTCGAGTTCGGTTTCGCCGGTACCGAGAAGGACGAACTGTACTTTATTATTGACGATGAATTCTTCGATGATGTGCTTGACAAGGTCGAAGCCCTTGTGGGATGCGAGACGGGAAACCATCGCGATGATGGGCGTTTCGGGATCCGCTTCAAAGCCGCAGAGTTCCTGCAGTTCCGCTTTGCAGACCGCCTTGCCTGCCATCGAGTCGATCGAGAAGAATTCCGCGATGTCCGGGTCGGTTTCGGGATTGTAGTAATCCACGTCGATGCCGTTGACAATGCCGATCAGCTTGCCTTCCGCATCCGCGGAACGGAGGATGTGGTGCAGACCGCTTGCGTAGTATTCGGTGAGGATTTCACGGGAATACTGCTGGCTGACGGTGTTGACCATATCCGCGCAGACAATCGCCCCCTTGAGCAGATTGACATTTCCATTATATTCCACAACACTGCGGTCCCATTCCGGAAGTTCGAAAACTTCGCCGAGGATCCCGAAGTCGAACACGCCCTGATAGTCGATGTTGTGGATGGTGAACAGAGCGGAGATATTCTGGTATTCTTCGAGATGAGAGTACTTTCTCTTGAGGTAGATCACCGCCAGCGCACTCTGCCAGTCGTTTGCGTGGAGGATGTCCGGGTAGAAATTGACCGCAGCCATCAGTTCCAGCACGCACTTGGAGAAGAACGCAAACCGTTCGCCGTCATCAAAGCAGCCGTACAGACGGTCACGTTCGAAATAATACTGATTGTCGATAAAGTAATAGGTAACACCTTCAGTCACAGTCTTCCAGATACCGCAGTACTGATTACGCCACGCCAGACGTACGTTGATTTCCGTTACCAGTTCCAGCACTTCCGCGAACTTCGCGCGAACCACCGGATACAGCGGCATGACCACACGGACGTCAGCCTTCTTGTCCAGTACCTTGTATACCGACTTCGGCAGAGCCCCCATAACGTCCGCCAGACCACCGGTAGACGCAAACGGCAGAGCTTCCGCAGCAGCGTATAAAATTTTCATAGTTACCTCCAAATAAATGTTATTTCTCGGGGAAAACTTTTTTTTTTTAAAATTTTCCCTGACCCCCTTTCAAAAAACTTCAATCTATTGGGGTGACAAAGTTTGTACAAATCGTTCGGAAAGAAAATTTTGTCAGCTTCACAAAATCACGGTATTCCGAATCTGCACTTTTCATCGTCTGATTCATCATTTTAAAAGGTTTTTGGAAGGGTGTGCGGCTCCGACTTGCAGAACAAGTCGGGAAACCTTTTTCCTCAAAAAAGGTTTCCCGCGAAAATCAAATCATCTTACCCTTGGAAATATAGTAAGGCTGGGTGTCGGCACCGCTGAGCATGCGGCCGTCACGGATGACCGCATTCTTGTCGGTGATGACGCAGTTCAGGAACGCGCCCTCTCCGATGATGGAGTCCTGCATGATGATGCTGTTCTTGACGGTGGCGTTACGGCCGATCTTCGCACCGCGGAAGATGATGGAGTTTTCAACCGTACCTTCGATGTAGCAGCCGTCCGCGATCATGGAATTCTTGACGGTGGACGTGGGGCTGTAGTAGGACGGTGTGGAGTTTCTGACCTTGGTGTAAACCGGACGATTCTTCACGCTGAACAGGGAGTCACGTGCCGCGGAGTCGCGGAGGAGCTCCATGCTGTTGCGGTAATATTCCTTAAAGGAGGAGATGCACGCGAAGTAGCCTTCGTACTTGTAGACGCGGTAGTTCATACGGTCCATGTTGCGTGCGATGACATCGCGTGTCAGGCTGTTGTATTCGTGCGCGATCGCGTCGAGAACAACCTGCTTGAGATATGCGGTCTTCATAACCACGATATTCAGGCTGATGTCCGCAGTTCCGCGGAAATTGGTCGGGTATGTGAGAACGTCGGTCACGCGGCCTTCTTCGTCGGAGGTGAAGATCGTGTTGATTTTTGCGGTTTCGGGCGTGAGATCAACGGTCTTGACAGCGATGGTCATATCCGCG
>JBGVOJ010000798.1:0-2778 GCA_045126415.1 Eubacteriales bacterium
GTTCGGTTACCAACTTCCTTGTCAATGTTGTTTCTGCGCTTATTGCTTATTCTTTTCTGCCTTCCAAGCCTTCGCTCGGTTCTCTGCCGCTTCTGAACGAGGCTTTGGTTTTTTGACCTTTTTTCCGTCGAACTCACGTTATTTTACGGAAACATTCATGCGCGTCGGCAGGACAAAATACAGGAAGTCAGCTGTTTCTTCTGGCATCAGAACGGACGATTTCATCGATCCCGGGATATTTTCGCCATAAATCGAAGGGTCGGGACAGGTGTTGAGAAATGAAGAACCGCCGTCCGGTTCGATCAGCATTCCTAACAGGGACGTATTCAGCCGGAGACGAAGCCGTTCGCTGGAAACAGGGCAGGCACGCAGTGTTTCCAGAAGGTTACGGCACTCGAAGCCAATGGCCAGTTCCGCACCGCTGGTGACCGGTGAAAGAGTCTCATCGACCGCACCGCCGGACGCGACGGAGGAGATTATCAGCTCGTTTTCCGCGAATTCCAGTTTGACGTACGCTCCTCCGATGCCGCCGAGTTTGGCTTCCGCGACGATGGATGCACGTTCCGCCGCATCCAGAAGTTCCGCACGGGATACGACCGCTTCCGTACGATAGAATGCAGGAAGCATCTTTTCATATTCCGGATAGTCTGTGTCCAGAATCCGGGTGAAGAACCACAAATTTTGTATTTTGAAAAAGACATGCTTCCGGCCGGTGATCATGATTACCTCGTCCTCACTCTCTCCCAGCAGACGAAGCAGTTCACCGAGAAATTTTCCGGGAAGAATGAAGCATGCCTCCACATTGCTGCCGGACATACCGGAGACACTACAGCGTGACAGGGCAAGTCTATGATTGTCGCATCCCGTAACGGTGAGTTCACCGTCACGGATACGGAAAAGACCGCCGGTGAATCCTGTGCGCTGCAGATCGTTTTGCGCAATCGCAAAGACGGTTTCCGAAAGAACGCGCCGCAGAGCGGACTGCGGAATTTTACAGGTGTCCGTTCCGATAAACATAGGCATGGTCGGAAAATTTTCTCCCGGTCCTGCCGACATACGGAAATTCACCTTTCCGCCGGAAATCACGGTAGCACCGTTCCGGTCAATCTCTATCGAGATTTCGCCCTCCGGAAGTGCCCGTATGATCTGCAGGACGGACTGAGTATTCAGGAGGAACATCCCCGGCTCATGAATGGTGCAGCGGATCGTGGTGCGCAGACCTTTTTCAAAGTCGAATGCCGAGATCCGGCAGAGACTGGGGGAATCCGTGTCATAATCGCCGAAGCGTTTGTCGGGCGGACATTCGAACAGCAGACCGTCACAGGAAAGATATGTATTTTTCACCTGCGAGATCCCCGCAGCCGGGACGAGTGCCGAAAGAAGTTCCTTTTTGCTGAACGTGACCTTCATATTATAATCTCCTTGATACATTATTTCGTTTTACAGTCGAAAATGCACACGATGTTGCATGAATATTATACCATATGGGAAATGTTGTGTCAACGAAATTTCGTGAAATGATGCGAAAAAACGGGTCTTGACAAACCCTGCCGGATATGGTATAATAACAGCGTTACCAACATCTGACGGACAGTTCGTGACCATCCTGTCCTTAAACAAAACTACGGGCAATAATCTTTTTTCGCGCCGTGGGGCGCCTTTTTTATTGCCGGAAAGGGAAATATTTACAAAATTATGTCAAACGAAATTCTTCTCGCCGGCTCGGTCCTGCTGATCTACGGGACTGTGCTTCTCTCCTACCGTCTGTTCGGGAAGACCGGACTTTTTGCAATGACGGTGCTGTCGACGATCCTTGCCAATATCGAGGTTCTTCTCCTGATCGACGGATTCGGAATGGAGCAGACCCTCGGCAATGTCATGTTTGCTTCCACTTATCTGGTGACGGACATCTTCAGCGAAAATGAAGGTGAGAAATATGCTTCCCGCGCCGTCGGCCTCGGCGTATTCACTTCCGTGGTCATGCTGGCGTTCACGCAGTACTGGCTCCTCTATACGCCCGCCGCGTCGGACTGGGCGGGAGAGCATGTACGTGCGATCTTCTCGACTACGCCGCGCCTTCTTCTCGCAAGTTTTCTCGGTTATGCGGTGTCCCAGCGGTTCGACGTCTGGCTGTATCACCGGTTATGGAAAATGACCGCAGAGAAAAGCGGGGACAGCCGCCGGTTTCTGTGGCTGCGTAACAACGCCGCAACCCTGATCTCGCAGATCATCAATACCATTCTTTTCACGGTTATTGCGTTTGCTGGATGGTATGACACAAAAACGCTGTTTTCCGTCATGCTGTCGAGTTACGTGATCTATGTCTTCACCAGCCTTCTCGACACACCCGCCGTCTATCTTGCGCGGCGAATGAAGGAGAAAAAAATCATCCCGTAAAAAATAGGTGTATTTTCATGAAAAACGGGAACAAATGCTTTTCGGATTTCGTCTAAAGAAAAAAAGACATCGGAGGACGTCATGAAATACGAACGGTTCGACTGGTACGATCTGGAATTATGGCTGCGGAAGCATTGGAAGCTGTGCCTGATCCTCACGTCTGTCGGCATTGCCGCCATGATCGTCTGTACACAGCCGCTTGTGACGGAGTATCACCGGACATTCACCGGATACGAACTGCATTTTGACAGTGAAGCGGAATATGCGTATCATAATGCGGGCGAAACGGAAAGCAAAACGGTCATTCTTGACGGGACGATCATCCGGTATCTGTTCAAACCGGATGTGTTCGAAGGGGATCTGTTTATCAGCGGGTTCGAG
>JBGVOJ010000799.1:0-2304 GCA_045126415.1 Eubacteriales bacterium
AATATCACGCATCCCCATCTGTATGCCAGACTGCCGGACAATCCGCCGGAGGATTATGTCCGTCTGTGCGCAGATTATGTGCTCCGCGGAGAGAACCGCGCACAATTGCTGAACGATCCGGCGGTGATGCGTGCGCTTCGTAAGAACGGCGTTGCCGAATCGGATGCGGCACACTATTACTGCGGCGGCTGTATGGAGATCGGTGTACAGGGGAAGACCAGCGATTTTCTGTTCGTCGGATTCCAGAACCTGCCGAAGCTGCTCGAACTCTGCATCACCGGCGGATACTGCCTGACCGAAAAAAAGCCGCTGACCTGTTTCCGGCCGGACGGTCTGGAAACTTTCTGCAGTTTCGAAGAGTTTTATCGGTCTTTTCTGGCACAGGCAAAAAAGATCATCCATGCCAATCTGGACTATCAGGACAGGCTCAGCGCCTATACGGCGGAAAACCGTCCGGCATATCTGCTGTCCTCCATGGTGGACGACTGCCTTGCACGCG
Organism: Eubacteriales bacterium; assembly: GCA_045126415.1. Lineage (GTDB taxonomy): Bacteria > Bacillota > Clostridia > Oscillospirales > CAG-272 > UMGS1696. The sequence continues at coordinate 500 of JBGVOJ010000799.1, forward strand.
GAAGAAACATGCACGACGGCGGCGCAGTGTACCACGATTACGGCTTTTCCCTGATCGGGATTCCCAATACGGCGGACAGCCTGTATGCCATCCGCCGTGCAGTCTTTGAAGATCGGTTCTGTACGGCGGAAGAGTTGATCGAAGCTATGAAAGCGGACTTTTCCGGACATGAATTCCTCCGTCAGAAGCTGCTTGCGCTGCCGAAATATGGACAGGAGCATCCGGAAGCGGACGCGATGGCAGCGAGACTGGTGAAGGATCTGAGCGAAATCTGCCGCAGTTACCGGAACCGATTCGGCGGAAACGGGAAAATGGTGATTCTGTCGTTCGTCTGGGCACCGGAAGCCGGAAGGATCCTGGGTGCCACACCGGACGGACGTCATGCCGGTGTTCCCGTGGCACAGGCAGTTACACCGCAGTGCATGGCGATGACCGAAGGAATCACGGCGGCGATCAACTCCTGCGTCACGCTTCCTTTTGAAGAGTTCAGCGGCGGAGCTTCCACGATGTGGGATCTTGATCCGTCATGGGCATCTCCGGAGGTGGTCGGAGCAGTGGTGCGGGCGTTCTTTGCCGGAGGAGGGCATATCTTCCAGGGAAACATGACCGACGTGGAAACTCTGCGGAAGGCGCAGGAGAACCCCGAGGAATATCCCAATCTGCTGGTACGTGTCGGAGGATATTCCGCACGCTTCAACCGGCTGCACCGGGAACTGCAGAACGATATCATCCGGCGTATGCGCCACACCCATTGAGGCTCCATATTATCCGATATGATATAAAATGAACATTGCCGGACAGAGGCAGCGGAGAAAGGAGAAAAGATATGCTGAAAGAAATGGGAATGAAAGCTCTGCAGCTGGAAATGACCGATCATGTATGCCGCATGGAGTATTCCGTATTCGGACACAGCCGGCTGATCGAGAAGGAGACGGGAATCTCCGTCCATGATCAGCAGAACGGACGCTGGCGTGAGGCATTTACCGCGTTCTGCCAAGCGTGGGATATCTGCGCACACTGGAGCATCCTGATCGGGCAGGGCTATATGGCACCGTATATTACATCCATGGGTCATGCTGTCTACAGCGAAGGCGGAACGGATTTCAATCAGAATGTCCATGAACTGTTTACGGATGAGGAGGATGTGTTCGCATTTGACCCGTTCGAAAAGCTTCCGTACCGGGAAGAAGAGGAGATCATACAGCTTTTCAACGAGCATTACAAAAGAGAATGTGCCAATGCCGGAGATGCCGTTGCCATGACGGGAATCTATATCAGCTGTATGTCCGGTCTGATCGATATGCTCGGCTGGAATATGCTACTGACCTGTGCGGGAGTGGATCCGAAAGCGTTCGGGGAATTCACGGACCGTTATTCCCTCTGGATCGAGCGGTATTTCAAAGCACTTGCGAAATCCGACGCACCGGTCGTCATGGTTCACGACGACATCGTCTGGACAGAAGGCGCGTTTATTACCCCCTGACTGGTACCGGAAACATATTTTTCCGTCGTATAAACGCTGCTTCCGCCATTTGCAGGAGGCAGGGAAGATCATCATGTTCACTTCCGACGGGAACTATACGGAATTTATCGACGATGTTGCCGCCTGCGGGGTAAATTCCTTTGCCATGGAACCGATGACAGACATGAAGTACATTGCAGAAAAATACGGAAAGACACATTCCTTTGTAGGAAATGCGGATACCAGAATCCTGCTGCACGGCGATAAGGAAGACATCTACCGTGAAGTAAAACGGTGCATGGACATCGGAAAGAACTGTTCGGGATTCATCATGGCGGTGGGA
>JBGVOJ010000800.1:0-1214 GCA_045126415.1 Eubacteriales bacterium
ATCCATATAGTATGAAGTTTTTTGAAAAGGGTTTGGGAAAAACTTTTTTTCAAAAAAAGTTTTTCCCAAGAAACTCATTTTCCTACCGCGCCAGTGCACGGAGACGGGACTTGTCGCGAAGGATGACGCCTTTGCGGGTCACTTCCACAATTCCCTCGGAAGCAAAATATTTCAGCATTCTTGAGACAACTTCACGGGCAGATCCCATATAGCGGGCAATCTGCTCGTGGGTCAGTTTTACGGTGTCCGATCCGTCTTTGGACGTTTCGTCCAGAAGGAAAATTGCGAGACGTTTGTCCATGCTCATGAACAGAATCTGCTGCATGACCCACATGACGTCCGAAAAACGGCTGACGGCGGTCTCCAGCGCGAAGATTTTCACCTCCGGTACCCTCTCGGAAACGTCCGCAAAGGCACAGCCGCCGATCACGCAGCACTCGCTGTCCTCCTCGGCGTTCACGAATACGTCAAAGGTAATGCTCTGCAGGACGCAGGACGCCGACAGCATGCAGATTTCCCCCGGAAACAGGCGGTAGAGCGTGATTTCCTTGCCTTCTTCCGACAGAATGTACAGCCGCAGACAGCCGGATTTTACAATAATCACACCCGTACATTCACTTCCGTCGTGGATCGTCGTCCCTTTCGGATAGGAAACATTCACCGAACTGCGGCAGAATGAGGCACGGTCTTCCTCCGGCAGATGCTCCCAGAACGGAAAATACTTCCGGTAGACCGGTTCAAAAATACAGGTATCCATGATAATTCTCCCGATAATATTTTACAGTATCAGCGTCTGTCCCGTCGAAAGACGGTGCAGACGTTCCATGTGCCGCGCCATATGGTCGAACGCTTCGGTTCCCGTGCAGTGGCAGGTGTAGTAGTCGGCGGCGTGACTGTTCAGAATCCGTGCGTATTCCGTCAGCGTATCGTCGAGAGGGAGCTTTGAAAAATGAAATCCGCCGATCAGAACGTCCGGTTCGAACCAGTCCGCGATGTCCATAACTCCCTTGTGCGAACAGCCGCTGAACAGGATCCGACGACCGTTTTCTTCGATCAGGAGATACTGCTCATGCCGGAAATCGTCCGGTACAAAAGCACTGTCCTCGACCATGTTCAGGCCGAAGCTGCCCAGATCGTACTTTTTGGGTGACGAATTGCAGGAATACAGAGTCATTCCGTCACCGATCACAGTGACATCCTCCGTGAAGACCAGC
>JBGVOJ010000801.1:0-6391 GCA_045126415.1 Eubacteriales bacterium
CAAAACCCATCCGTACACCGCACCGGAATACGACAGCTATACAAGATAACAAAAAGGGATGACCCGTCCGGGTCATCCCGTATTTTTTACAGAGGTTTGCAGAGATCGAGAACATCGTTCACTTCCGCTGTTGCCAGACGCAGGATCGCGTCACCCGCACTGTGGTAAATCCGCAGTTTGCCGAACTCATCGATCAGCGCGGCACACGGGAACAGCGCGTTTGTGCGCATGCCTTCTTCGACTTCCCAGTATCCTTCCGGAACCATCAGCGGTTCCTTCATCACGCCGACGATCTTCCACGGCTGTTCGAGATCGAGCAGCATTGCGCCGATGGTATAGCGCTTCTTCCACGCCGCTTCCCAGCCGTTCTTGCCGCGCGACGGATCGAGGTCGACCGCGTGATAGATCACGAGCCAGCCGCGCTCCGTCTTGATCGGCGGTGCGCCGGGACCGATTTTGTTATTGGCGAACGGGACGTCCTCCACGCCGAGAACGAAACGGGATTTTCCCCAGTACACGCAGTCCGGGGATTCCGACATCCAGATGTCGAAGCGGTCGCCCCCGCGGGAGTAGACGGGCATCGGGCGTTCGAGACGGACAAAATTTCCGTTTATCTTTTCGGGGAACAGCACCATGTTCCGGTTGTCCGGCACGACGATCGAGAGCGGTTCATAGTTGCGGAAATCGTCCGTCACCGCAAAGCCGCCGCAGACGCCGTGGCGCGTGTCGATGGCGAAACTGACGTAGAACCGTCCGTCCATCGGAGTAATGCGCGGGTCATACAGCCGGATCACTTCGCCGGCAGCGAACATATCTCCGAACCATTTGCCGTCGAGCACCGGTTCCGGTTCGACATTCCAATGAATGCCGTCTTCGCTGAACGCCAGACCGATGTTCGTGCCGTCGAGCCGCTGTTCTTCATAGGAGCCGTAGTCGTTACGGAACAGCATGATGTAACGCCCCTCATGCCGGATAATCCCGGCGTTGAAGGTCAGCGCGGACGGATAGGGCACATCGTGACGGCTGAGGATCGTCTCGGGATACCGGGTGATCACCGGACTGGTCTTCAAATCCTTGATAATCTCCATTTTATCCTCCATAGATTGAAGTTTTTGGGAAAGGGGTTTGGGGAAAACCTTTTTCGAAAAAAAGGTTTTCCCCAAGAAGTTTATTCCATGTATTCCTTCGCGGTGTCAATGAGTGCAATCAGGTTTTCGAACGGGACGTCCGGCATGATTTCCTGTGAAGGAGCCGTAATATACCCGCCATTCCTGCTCATCAGTTCGACCACACGTCTGGTTTCGCGGCGCACTTCGTCCGGTGTGCCGTTCGGGAGGATCCGCTGTGTGCTGATGCCGCCGAAATACGTGAGCGTATCGCCGTACTTTTCCTTGAGTTCCGCGAGATCCATGCATTCCGGCTGCACGGGATTGAGGCCGTCCACGCCGATTTCGCACAGGTCGGGCAGAATCGCGTCGATCTTGCCGCACGAATGGACGAAAACGTCCTTCTTCATGCTGTGGACAAGTTCGTATTCCATCCGTTCGCCTTCGCGGATGAGGTTCGTCCATGACTGCGGCGACATGAGCAGTCCGCGCTGGGTGCCCCAGTCGGAACCGAGCAGAACGCCGTCGATGTCCGGCGAAACGAGGAAGTTTTCGAGCATGACCATATTCTTGCGGATGATCATGTTTAAGAGGCGTGCCGCAAATTCCGGTTCTCCCGCGATGTCCGCGAGGAAATTTTCCAGTCCGCGGGCGAAATACGCCTTTTCGAAATGGCTTCCCCAGATGGTAACGAGCTGGTACGCGTCAAAATTTTCGCGGAGGTACTTCCAGTGATTGAAAGAGTCTCCGTAAGAACCGTATCCGGAGGTGTATGGCAGGAGCGTCGGGGCTTCTTCGGTCGAATAATCTTCCGGATAGGAGTGCCAGCCCCACCACGGTGCATTGACGTACAGCATGCAGTTTCCGATGGCGAGGGAATACGCTTCCACCAGACTCAGACGTCCGGCTTCGAATTCCTTTTTGACCTTGTCGTTCCCGTAGCGTTCGATCAGTTTCGGACCGTAGAGGGCGTTGCTTTCGGGTGCGAGGATGATGGTGTAGGGCACTCTGCCGGTGTTCTGATGTGCGAGTGCCTGCTTGATGGTTTCCCGTCTTGTCATGATGTCACCCCTGTACGTTCAATGCAGTGCGGATGCCTTCTTTATAGTTGTCGATATACTTCGCGAAGCCTGCCTTGCCTTCTTCGGTCGGCGCGAGCGTCTTGACTTCCATGCCGCCGAAGACGCAGTCGTCGAGAAAGTCGGGCAGGGACTTGCCGTTTTTCTTCATCATGTACGCCGCGAGGAGCGCCATACCCCATGCGCCGCCTTCCCCCGCCGTCTTCATGACGGAAATCGGGGTGTCAAACGCGTCCGCGAGGATCTGCTGTGCCACGCCTTCGCACTTGAACAAACCGCCGTGACCGAGGAGCTTGTCCGCCGTGACGTGTTCGTTTTCGAAGAGGAGGTCGTTGCCGATCTTGAGCGCCGCGATGGCGGTACAGATCTGCGCACGGAAGAAGTTCGCGATGTTGAATGTGCTGTCAACCCGGCGGAAGTACATGGGAACGCCGTCCGCAATGCCGATGACCGGTTCGGCGGAGAGAAAGTTGTACGAAACCACGCCGCCGCAGTCCGCGTCACCGTTCAGTGCGTTGTTGTAGAGGGTGCTGTAGACGTCGGATTTGTCCATCGGATGTCCGGACAGCGCCGCGAATTCGCCGAAAACCTTCGCCCACGCGTCGATTTCCGCGCAGCAGTTGTTGCAGTGAACCATCGCCACGGGTGCGCCGTCGGGGGTAGTGACCATGTCGATTTCGGGATATGCCGCAGAGAGAGACTTGTCCAGTACGAGCATCGAGAAGATTGACGTGCCGGCGGAGACATTGCCCGTTCTCGGACGGACACTGTTTGTCGCGGTCATGCCGGTGCCTGCGTCGCCTTCCGGAGGACAGAGCGGAATACCTGCCTTGAGAACTCCGGTGGGGTCGAGCAGCTTTGCGCCCGCTTCGGTCAGGACGGCACCGGAATCGCCGGCGTTCTTTACTGACGGAAGAACGGTAAGAATGTCTTTGCTGAACCCGCGTTCCTTCAGCTTTGCGGAGAGCTTTTCGATCATCGCCGCGTCGTAATCGCCCGTCACGGAGTCGATCGGGAAGATACCGGACGCTTCGCCGACACCGACTTCCCGACGTCCGGTGAGGAGGTAGTGAATGTAACCCGCGAGGGTAGTGATGTGGTCGACGTCGCCGACGTGGTCTTCGCCGGAGAGGATCGCCTGATAGAGGTGGGAAATGCTCCATCTCTGAGGAATGTTGAAGTTTAAGAGCGCGGACAGCTCTTCCGCCGCTTCGCCGGTCGTGGTGTTTCTCCACGTACGGAAAGGAACGAGAAGGTTGTCGTCCTTGTCGAACGCGAGGTAGCCGTGCATCATGCCGGAGATGCCGATGGCCGCCACGCTGTCGAGCGGTTTACCGAACTTTTCTTTCACGTCCGCCGCGAGGGAGGCGAAGCAGCCCTGCATACCGGTCATGAAATCGTCGACGGAGTACGTCCAGTAGCCGTTTTCGAAGCGGTTTTCCCAGTCGTACGCGCCGGACGCGACAGGATTGAAATTGTCGTCGATGAGAACACCTTTGATACGGGTCGAACCGAACTCGATGCCGAGGAAGGTGTTCGCGAGGTTGATGTCTGTCATGGGGATTCTCCTTTGCGTTTTTGATTGTTTCCATTATATCATATCGTCCGGAAAAAGAAAAGGGGAAATTGATTAACGTGCGTTGGAGAAGATAAATCGCAGGCTTCTGCCCCGCAACCGTACACATGTACGCACGTACACTTCTTTTTGACTTACTCCGTCTGCGCGCACGCGCTGTTTTCGGGAGATAAGTCCGCGGAATGACAGCGGAATGCTGATATTTGAAATTTTTCTTCCGAACACACGTGAATTCTCCGTTCCCACTTTACAAATTGCCCGAAATCATGTATACTGAAAGCAAAATACTATGACAAAACCACAAAAAAGGAGAGTCTTATGAAAACCATTCGTTTCGGTATCATCGGTGCGGGTAATATCGCAAACAAGTTCTGCGGTGCGGCGAAACTCGCGGAAGGTGCACAAGTCTGCGCCGTTGCCAGCAAATCCATGGAACGCGCACAGGCATTTGCGGAGAGAAACGGCATTGAAAAGTTCTACGATTCCTACGAAGAAATGCTGAAAACGGCGGACATCGACGCCGTCTATATTGCTACGACGCACAATTTCCACATGGACAACATCCGTCTCTGCTTTGAATACGGCAAGCATGTCCTCTGCGAAAAGGCAATGGTGCTGACTGCGGACGACGCACGTGAGGTCTTCCGTCTGGCGAAGGAAAAGAACCTCTTCTGCATGGAGGCGATGTGGTCGAACTTCCTGCCGCAGACGCAGAAGGCGAAGGAATGGATCACCTCCGGCGTAATCGGAGAAATTCAGGCGGTCAGCGCGGTCATCGGCTTCAACGGCGGCGGAAATCCCGAAAGCCGTCTGTATAATCCCGACCTCGCGGGCGGCGCCATGTATGATATCGGCGTCTATCTGGCGGAAATTGTGTCCTACCTCGTCGGCGAACCCATCGAGGACTGCATCGGTGTATGGCGTCCGCATCCCGTGACCGGGGTGGATGAACGTGTGTCCTTTATCGTCCGCTACGCGACCTGCGACGCGGCAATCCAGTGCCTGCTGACCTCCAATGTCCGCGAATACATGATTTTCAACGGGACAAAGGGCTGCATCGAACTTCCGTGGAGCAGCAGCGGCTATACGGCGAAACGCTACGACAACCGCCGTCAGCTTGCCGAAACCTTTGAGGAACGGTTCGAAAACGGCTTTGTCTACGAAATTGAAGAAACCGTGCGCTGCATCAATGAAGGACGGATCACGTCCGACATCATGCCGCCCGAAGCGACCATCCAGTGCGCGGAACTTTACGATAAAATTCTGAGAGGCTGATTATGAAAAATTTTGAAGTAACCTTCGCCGTTACCGCCGGTACCGCGTCCCTCGGCACGGCGATCACGGCGGCGTATGACGGAAAACTCACCGTAACGCTGAAATACGATTTCCGTGACCGTCCCCTGACGCTCACCGCAGACGCGGACACCGGTGACAGCGTATCGCTGAACGTCCGTACGCACCGGATCGAACTCCGCGTGAACGGTGCGCTGCTCGACGAAGAATGGCCCTGCGGCGATCACAGCGTCACGGCGGACACTCCCGTGAACGGTGATTTTGCGATGAGCGTCCGTGAAATCGCGCCGGAATGTCCGGCGGAGCTCCCGTTTGTGACCCGCGCGGGCATCACGACGGCGGAAATCCGCCTGCCCGGCGTGAACATCGGTGACTGCATCCCGTTCTCCGACGATACCGCTGACAGTGACGGACGCTATCACCTGTTCTACCTCTACGACCGTCACCATCACGGCAGCAAATGGGGACTCGGCGCGCATCAGTGGGCGCACGTTTCGACGGCGGATTTTGTCACGTGGGACGAACATCCGATGGCGGTCGGCATTACCGAACCGTGGGAAGGCTCCATCTGCACCGGTTCCATTGTCCGCGCGGGTGATAAGTTCTACGCATGGTATGCGGTGCGCATGTCCGACGGTTCTCCGGCACGCATGACCTGCGCGGTTTCCGACGACAACGCCCATTTTGTCAAATCCGGCGAATATTTCACCCTTCCGGCGGCATACGAGCCGTCCAGTGCCCGTGACCCGAAGGTGGTGGAACTCGACGGAAAATTCCATATGTTCGTGACGACGACACGTCTGGAAAGCGGCAACGGCTGTCTCGCACATCTCGTTTCCGATACGGCGGATTTTGCGCAGTTTGAAGACTGCGGCACGATCCTCGAATGGGACGACGGCAATCAGCCGGAATGCCCCGACTGGTTCGCGATGGGAGGGTATTACTACCTGATTTACTCCATCCACGGGACGGCGCGGTATCTGTATTCGAAGTCTCCGTTTGACGGATGGATCAGGCCGGACGAGGACAAAATTCCCTGCGGACGTGTGCCGAAGGCGGCATGTCTCGGCGAACGGCGGATTTTTGCGGGATTTGTCACGGATCACGGGTATGCGGACGATGTGATTTTCGTGGATACCGTTCAGAATGAGGACGGAACGCTCGGTTTTGTTCCCATTATGCGGACGGAGTAAATCATGGGAAAATACAGCGGCATCCTGCTTGCCAGCGATTACGACGGTACCCTTGCGGCGGGTGACGGTACGATCCCCGAGAGGGTACGCACGGCCATCCGCGGATTTATTGCGGAGAGCGGACGTTTCACCGTTTCCACCGGG
>JBGVOJ010000802.1:0-4440 GCA_045126415.1 Eubacteriales bacterium
AAAAAATTTTAAAAAAAATGTTAACCCCCGCGAATTTTTATTTATTCAAAATCCTTGCAGGCGATCAGGCTGGTGCCTTCTTCGATGAAGTTTTCCACAAGAACGTCGCCGGTTTTTACCGGAGCGGTGACGATGGTCTTGCGGACGATTTCCATGGCTTCGAAGAGGGTCGGGCGCGGGATCGGCTTGTCGGTGCGGACGGGGAGCATCTTTGCGCCGTCCTTCGTCTGAACGGTCACGGTCGAGGTGAGCGTGCGGACGGGATTGGTGACTTCGCTGATCGCGTACGTTTTGCCGCGCGGACAGGTGTGACCGGTCACGTCGACGATCTGATTGTTTTCGTCCAGCGTTACGAGGACTTTACAGCCTGCCGGGCAGACGACGCAGGTCAATTCTTTTGTAATCATTTGCTGCCTCCGAGTTCGCGTAAATATACGGTGATTTTCTTGTCTTCGGACGCGGTCAGCATCGCGATCTTATCTGCCGGGATTTCCAGAGATTCCATTTCGCCGGGAGCAACCGCGCTCTTTGCCTTCTTCACGAGAACTTCACCGGATTCGGTTTCGATCATGAGCTGAACCTTCTTGTAAACGTCGGTTACGCGGAAGAAGACGCGCACGGATTCTGCGGTTTCGGTGATGTCGATGCGTTCCGGAACGGTGTAGCGTACGCCGAAGCCGGTCGTCACTTCCACGGACTTCACGGTCTTTTCGGTTTCGCCGAGGATCGTCGCTGCCGCGTGAGTACCCGCGATGTCCGCTTCTTCGGAAACGTAGTCAACGAGGTCATGCACGTGCAGGACGTTGCCGCAGGCGTAGATGCCGTCCGCTTCGGTTTCGCGGAACTGGTTGACCGCCGCACCGTTGGTCATGCGGTCGAGGGAGATGCCCGCACCCGTGGTCAGTTCGTTTTCCGGAATCAGACCGACGGAGAGGAGCAGAGTGTCACATTCAATGTATTCTTCGGTGCCGGGGATCGGCTTTCTGCCGTTCGCTTCGTCCACTTTCGCGATGGTGACGCCGGTGACGCGTTCCTTACCGTGGATTTCGGTCACGGTGTGGGACAGACGGAGCGGAATGCCGAAGTCGTCAAGGCACTGTACGATGTTTCTTGCGAGACCGCCGGAATAGGGCATGAGTTCGCAGACGGTCAGAACCTTCGCGCCTTCGAGGGTCATGCGGCGTGCCATAATCAGCCCGATGTCACCGGAACCGAGGATAACCACGCGGTTGCCGGGCATGAAGCCTTCAATATTAATATATCTCTGAGCGCATCCGGCGGTGTAGATACCGGACGGCCGGGAACCCGGAATGTTCAGCGCACCGCGGGTACGTTCGCGGCATCCCATGGCAAGGATGACGGCGTCGGCGGTTGCGGTGACGTAGCCGAGTTCGGGGGAAACGAAGGTTACGTGCTTGTCGTTCGTCAGACCGAGAACCATGCAGTTGGTCATGATCGGGATGCCCGCGTCACGCGCCATCTGTACATAACGTCCGGCGTATTCGGGGCCGGAGAGTTCTTCGCCGAAGCGATGGAGACCGAAACCGGCGTGGATGCACTGGTTCAGGATGCCGCCCGGTTCGCTGTCACGTTCGAGAACGAGAACATCGTCGGGAGAAAGTCCGCGCTTTACTGCGGCACATGCGGCTGCCAGACCTGCCGGACCGCCGCCGATGATGATTAATTTCTTATGCATACTCAGTTCTCTCCTTTTCTCTTTTCAACAAGCCACGAGCCGCCGCCGAACTTGGTCACGGTGTCGAGTGCCTTGCCGGTTTCGCGTGCGATCAGGTCAGCCACTCTCGGGGAGCAGAAGCCACCCTGGCAGCGGCCCATACCGGCACGGAGACGCTTCTTGATCATATCGATCGTGGTTGCGGGGATCGGACCGTGGATGGCGTCGATGATATCGCCTTCGGTGACGGTTTCACAGCGGCATACAATGCGGCCGTACGCGGGATTGGTGCGGCAGATGTCCGCCTTTTCCTCGTCGGTCATGTTGTGGAACTGCTTGTGGTTGCCGTCCGCACGTCTGGTGGGGATGTAATCGTCGCGGTCTTCAAGTTCGAGACCTGCATCGGCGAGAAGTCCTACAAGATATTCCGCGGTTGCCGGAGAGGATGCGAATCCGGGGGATTCAACGCCGACGGCGTGGATCACACGCGGGAGCTGTTCGGAAATCCTGAGGTAGAAGTCGTAGATATTCGGAGTTGCACGTACACCTGCGAAGGAGGTGATCGCCATTCTGGTGTTGACGGTGGGCATGAGAAGGTGTGCGCCGGTGGTGATTTCTTCCAGACCGGGTGCGGTCGTACTCTTGTCGTCGCCGTCTTCGATCGGGTACGCGTTCGGACCGATGAGAAGGTTGCCGTCCGCCGTCGGGCTGACGAGAATACCCTTGCCGCGTTCGGACGGGCAGACGAACAGGGTGGAGTTTGCCATCTTGCCGCAGACCTTGTCAAGGACGATGTATTCGCCGCGGCGCGGGATGATGGTGATCGGGAAGTCGTGTTCGCCGAGGAGTTCCGCAACGTGTGCGGAGTTGACGCCGGCACAGTTGACGATGTAGCGTGCGGCAATAGTGTCCACGCCGTTGGAAATGTAGTAAACGTCGCCGGCTCTGGAAGCGCCGATGACCTTGAAGTTGAAGTAGAAGTGAACGCCGTTGGTGACTGCGTTGTCAGCGGCGGCGATGGTGAGACCGTAGGGGCAGGTGATGGCAGCGGACGGCGCCCAGAGGGATGCGGTTGCATTGGGGGAGATATTCGGTTCCATACGGCGGAGTTCGTCCTGACCGATGATGCGCATATCCGGAACGCCGTTGGCAACGCCGCGTTCGTAAAGTTCGCGGAGATGCTTCAGATCGTCTTCGCCGAAGCCGACGACGTGGGAACCGCATTCGCGGAGCGGAACGTCGAGCTGCTTTGCGAGGGATTTCATGAGTTTGTTGCCGCGTACGTTGAGCTTGGCCTTGAGGGTACCGGGCTTCGCGTCGTAGCCTGCGTGAACGATGGCGGAGTTGGCACAGGTTGCGCCCATGGCAACGTCGCATCCGGCTTCTGCAACCGCAACGGAGCAGTTTTTGGTCGAGAGCAGACGCGCGGTCATGACGCCGGTACAGCCTGCACCGATAATCAGTACGTCGTAGATCATATGTAAATTCTCCTGAGTCTGACGGTCTGCGGCGGAATTGGAAACCGAGACCATTCTTATTCACTTTAGTATAACACAAATTATTATGCAATACAACAAAAATCGAAAAAATTTTGTTGGCAATAGTGACAAAAATACATACTTTTTATAAGGACAGTATTGTATTTATAAAAAAACTATGATAAAATATTCTGTAATAATAGAATGTCAAACGACAGTTGACGTTCCGAAGAATCCCGGGATTCTAATTTATTGGAGGTAGCGGTCATAACCGCAGAAAAAAACATGGCAAACGAAAACAGAATTGAAGTAAACGAAACCTCTTACAAGGCCGCGCAGGCTCTGATCGCGGAAGTGGAAAAGGTCGTCATCGGTAAGCACAACGAGATCGTTCTTCTCGTTACGGCAATGCTTTCCGGCGGTCACGTTCTGATCGAAGACGTACCGGGTACCGGTAAAACGACCGTTGCGGCAGCGCTCTCCAAGGCAGCGGGTCTCGACTTCAACCGTGCCCAGTTCACCCCCGACGTTATGGCATCCGACATCACCGGTTTTAACGTATACAACCGTCAGAAGGAAGAATTCGAATTCCGTGAAGGTCTCGTTATGACGAACATTCTCCTCGCGGACGAAATCAACCGTGCTTCCCCGAAGACGCAGTCCGCGCTCCTTGAAGCGATGGAAGAAGCGAAGGTTACCGTCGACGGTACGACCTACCGCGTTCCCGACCCGTTCATGGTTATCGCGACCCAGAACCCGACCGGTTACGTCGGTACTTATCCGCTTCCGGAAGCACAGCTCGACCGTTTCGCAATGCGTCTCTCGATGGGCTATCCGTCCGAAGAAGAAGAAATCAACATCATCTCCGACCGCCGCGGCGTGAACCCGCTCGACAAGGTCAGCCCGATCACCAGCGTTGAAACCATCCGCGGTATCCGCGCAGCCGTTCAGAACGTCGCGCTCGAACCCGAAATCTGCCGCTACATCGTTCAGCTCATCCACGCGACCCGTAAGTCCACCAAGCTCTCCCTCGGTGCATCTCCGCGTGCGTCCCTCCTTCTCATGAAGCTGTCCCAGGCTTACGCGTTCCTCCGCGGCCGCGACTACGTCCTCCCCGAAGACATCGCGTTCGTATTCACCCCCGGTATCGCACACCGTATCGTTCTCTCCCAGGAAGCGCGCCTCAACCGCGAATCCCAGACCGATATCCTCGCCGAAATCCTCAGAACCGTTGAAGTTCCGTATAAGACCAAGAGATAAGGGGATTTCCTGGGGAAAACTTTTTTG
>JBGVOJ010000803.1:0-4153 GCA_045126415.1 Eubacteriales bacterium
CCAGCCTGATGGTCTACAACAGTGGCTACAGCATCTATATCCCGATGGATCCGGAAGTTCAGGATACGCTGGAACTCGTGTATGAAAACGATTCGCAGTATTTCCCATCCACCGGTGTCGGCTTGCAGCCGCAGTCGGCCATGGTTGTATGTGACCCTTATACCGGCGACGTCCTCGGTCTGGTCGGCGGACGCGGACAGAAAATCCAGAACCGTGTACTGAACCGTGCCACCCAGGCAACACGTCCGCCGGGATCGTCGATCAAGCCGATTTCCGTTTATGCTCCCGCAATGGATGAAGGGCTCATTACGTACGGCTCCGTTGTGGACGATACCCCGGTCATGTTCAATACGTATCTGGCAGCAGCGGCAACCGAATGGAGTGCGGCGGTGTATGCCTATGATCCGTACCCGAAGAACCTCCCGGTCATTTATGACGGTCTGACGACCATCAACCGTGCCGTTACGACATCTAAGAATACCGTCGCGATGAAAGTTCTTCAGATGCTTACGATTGATAAGTCATTCGATTTTCTGAAAAATGAACTTCATATCGACAGCCTGATCGATTCGCATACCAAAGCCAATGGTGAAGTGATTACAGACCGCGGTCTTGCAGCTCTGTCTCTCGGTCAGCCGAACTACGGTATCACGGTTGAGGAAATCACCGCAGCATATTGTATATTCCAGAACAACGGGATCTACAACGAACCGAAGCTTTATCTGTACGTCAAGGATTCCGAAGGAAATATCGTTCTCGAAAATGCAGACGAACCGGACATCGTCATCAGCGCCGAAACCGCTTCTATTATGACAATCATGATGGAGAAGGTCATGAACGAAGGTACCGGTACCGACTGTACGCTCCGTCATACGGTAGATGTTGCAGGCAAGACCGGTACTACCAGTGCGGACTTTGACCGCTACTTCGTTGGTTATACTCCTTATTATGTGGGCGGTGTATGGACCGGTTACGACATGAACCAGTCGCTCAGCGCATTCGGCGAAAATCCGTCGTTGGTTGTCTGGGTTACTGTCATGACCATGCTGCACCAGAAGTATATTGATGCAGCAGCAAACGGCGGGGAACCGCTCAAGACCTTTGAACGTGCCCCCGGTATCGTTGAAGTGACCTATTGCAGAGATTCCGGTCTGCTCCCGACCGATGCCTGCCTGAGTGACCCGCGTGGCTATGCAAGAACCGAAGTCGGCTACTTCACCCGTGAAAGCGCACCGCAGGAATACTGTGATACACATGTATGGGTCGATCGCTGTTCCGTTTCCGGACGTGTTGCAAGTGCACAATGTACCAGCACCTATCGTACAGTTCTTCTTCGTATTGAAGACCGCAGTTTCCCGATGGAAATTTATATTCCCGATGCTCAGTATGCGTATCGCGATATGCCGTCTTATGTCAAACCGAGCGGCTGGCACACTGTTCCGTTCTTTGTTAATATGCTCAAACCCGGCGAATATTGCGGTTCAAGTTATGTAAATACACCGGTCAATGCTTTCTGTTACGAACACTGTGACTTCCGTCCGTGGGGCGGTTATGCGCCCTCGCTGGTAGGAAACCCGTACGCTTCCACAGAACCCTCAACAACTCCCGAACCGGAAACCGCCGATCCTCCGGCAGATGAAGATGACAGCGGTGTATGGGAAGACGAAGATAATTCCTATACCGAGGACACGTCCGGATATGATGATTACACGGACGATTCTTCTGATGATTTCTGGAATGATGGAGAATGGGACTGGAACCCGTAAAATTTCAGTAGTATCAACAAAAATCACCTCATAGAATGATATGGGGTGATTTTTTTGTTTCGACATCTCAAACGTGAACTGAATTTTCTGATTACTCACATCGGAATCATCGGTTTCTCTGCATTTTTATGCTGTTTCGGGGGAATACTGTTATGGGTAAACGGTACGAATATCTGGCATATTCTGCGTGCAGAACATATACCGGACTTCTCTGTTTCGGTAACGGGAATATTTCTGATATGGCTCTTTACATACGGGCTGTGCGGCATGGTTCTGGCACTGATCCTTCTCCAGAGCCGCACCTGCAGAAATGCTGTCCCGCTGATTGCTTTTTCCGTATGCTGCGGAATTTATCTGCTGCAGCTCGTATGGTATGCTGTGTTTTTCTGTACCCATTTGCTTTTCTTTGCTTTCATCGTTCTCCTGACTGCTTTTCTGATGACTATAATACTCTTTTTTCTCATACGTCACAGTTTTGTACTGCTGAAGTTCCTGCTCATTGCAATTACTCTTGTGGAATTATACTTTATTTACTTTAATTTAACATTTTATTTGGGCTAATTTGGCTAAAAAAATTCAGAACCGTATTGACATTTGTGATTGAGTAAGGTATAATTGTGGTGGTCTTAAAAATTCAAACTATTTGGAGGATTAAAAATGAATAAGATCAGAATCATTGCTCTTGCTATGGCAGTTGCTATGCTCGCTATGTGCATGGTATCCTGCGGCGGCGGCGAAAAAGTTTCCGTAAACTGCAATATTTCCGTTATGATCGACGGCGAAGAAGTCTTCGGTCCCTACAACCTGACCGTTCAGGGTCCGGCTGAAAATCCGCCGACCGTTCTTCAGGCTGCTCAGGAAGCATTTACCGTTTGCGAAATCCCTTACGAAGTTGATGAAAACGGCCTCAGCCTCGTTTCTATCTCCATCGATGGTACCGAATATGCTAAGGGCGCAGACGAAACCAACATCTACACTTGGGTATACACTGCTGACGGTATCGAACCCGAAGAAGGCAGAGCAGGCACTAACGCTATTCTCGAAGGACAGAGCATCGTGTTCACTTATGTTGCTGAACCCATCGATCCTCAGGAATTCTCTGACGACGAAGGCGGCAGATAAGGATAACAAATATCTGATCTGAAAACGAATCACAAAAGATAATCAGGCTTTTACCGTAATAAAAACGGTAGAAGCCTTTCTTTTTTTCGCAGATCAGTCATAGGGGAAAGAGCAGTCTCATATAATATACCATTCCCATTATGTTTTGATCGGAGGAACACTCAAGTGACCGAAAGCGAAACAAAAGCACTGGCCTATTTGCCTGCTCGCCTGGCCGATGCGGTTCTGAAAACCGTATCACTCTGGAATTCTGCCATCAATGAAATCCGTCTGCGGGAAAATCGTCTGCTTTCCATTACAGTCGGCCGAAAAAATGTCAGTTGTGATTTAATCTGTACACGGGAAGAGATCCTTCAGACGGTTACAAAAGTCTGCGGCAATTCGCTTTACTCACATTCCGAATCCATACGCGAAGGGTGTATTACTACAGATTGCGGTATCCGCGTCGGAGTCTGCGGTCATGCAGTACTTTCCGATGGCCGGATGTCTCTGGTACGCGATATTTCCTCGCTGAATATTCGTATTCCGCATCGCATCCCGGGTGTAGCGGACAATCTCTTCCAGCAGCTTCAGCAGAAACCGAATGTTCTGATATATTCAGGTCCCGGCAGAGGAAAAACAACACTTCTCCGGGAATTGATTCCCTTACTGGCATCCGGTGACTCTGCCAAACGATGTGCAGTAATTGACACCCGCTATGAGCTATGTACAGGGATGACAACTCCCGACATGACGGATGTATTTTATGGATATCCGCGTTATGAAGGTATTCTGAGTGCAGTACGTACAATGGCACCGGAATATATTATCTGCGATGAAATTTCATCCGAACAGGATGCACGGGCATTAATATATGCACATTCTGCCGGAATTGCTGTCTGTGCAAGTATCCATGCCGGAGATTCTGCAGAACTGAACCGTAATCCGATTGTAAAAATGCTGATGGACGCGCAAGTGTTTGATATCTTTTATAAAATTCAGGATTCGGATATCAGAATTGGAGCGGGAAGCTGTGCTTAAATGTCTCGGAGCAGCAAGTCTGATCGCAGCAGCCTGGATGGTCAGCAGCAGCTTAATCCGTAATTATAAAACACGTCTTCGCGAAATGGAAGTATTATACGATATGATCTCCTATATCCGTGATAATATCGAACACCTTATGAAACCTCTGCCGGAAATATTTCAGAGTTACAGCAATACATATCTGGAATCCTGTGGTTTTCTTCCCGCTGTACGCCTGAAAGGTCTGCAGCAGGCATGGGAAG
>JBGVOJ010000804.1:0-2075 GCA_045126415.1 Eubacteriales bacterium
AAAAAACATTACTAACTATGTTTGAGTATGGAGAAATTATATCATATTTTGTTTTATATGTCAATCCCGGTGGGGGAATAAAAATCTCTGCAGCTTTCATGGTGTGCAACGGGCGTGGGGTCGCGTGTGCAAATTCGCAAAAGTTTTCGGGGAAATAGGCCCCGTTGGAAGGAGGTATGTGAAAATGGGACAGAGGGGACCGAAACCCGGCTCCGGCGGCAGGCCGAGAAAGCCTCTATCTGATAAGATTCTGGACGGAAATCCCGGCAAGAGACCGCTGACAGTCATTGAATTCAAAGACAGCGCGGCAAATCTGGAAGGTCAGGTCATGCCGAAGCCTTCCGATTATCTTTCCGCAAAACAGAAGGACGGCTCGACGCTCTGTGCCCCCGAGATTTACGAAAACGTGTGGCGATGGCTTGCCGAACGTAAATGCGCCGCCATTGTCTCGCCGCAGCTGATCGAACGGTATGCGATGGCAAGTGCGCGTTGGATTCAGTGTGAAACGATCACCAGCGAACTCGGCTTCCTCGCAAAGCATCCGACCACGGGTGCGGCAATCCAGTCACCCTATGTGGCAATTGCGAACACCTACATGACGCAGGCGAACCGGCTGTGGTCGGAGATCTTCCAGATCGTCAAGGAGAACTGCTCCGGCGAATACGGCGGCGCATCCCCCGAGGATGACGTGATGGAACGGCTTCTTGAAGCAAGGAGAGGGAAAGGATGAACATCGAAAAATTCAATGAATCACTGGAAAAGCACAGAACAATTCTGACCGAACAGCAGTATCGGACGCTTCGCGGACTGGCGGCAAGCGGAGATCTCGATGGTGCTGTCAAGGGATACCATAAATTACTCCGGAGGTACAGACGGAATGGAAATACAGAGACTCGCGGTTGAGCGGCTGATCCCCGCAAATTACAACCCTCGCATAAACTTAAAACCGGGAGACACCGAATACGAAAAGCTGAGACGCTCCATTGAGCAGTTCGGGTATGTCGAGCCGGTCATCTGGAACAAGACCACCGGTCGTGTAGTTGGCGGTCATCAGCGGCTCAAGGTTCTGCAGGACATGGGCATCACTGAGGTTGACTGTGTTGTGGTGGAACTTTCCGAGGAGAAGGAAAAGGCACTCAACATCGCCCTCAACAAAATCTCCGGCGAGTGGGACAAGGAAAAGCTGGCTCTGCTCATCACCGATCTGCAGGGTGCGGATTTCGATGTGTCCCTCACCGGCTTTGAGCCTGCCGAACTGGATGACCTGTTCAAGGACAGCTTGAAGGATGGAATCAAAGATGACGATTTCGATGTAGAATCCGAGCTGAAGAAGCCGACCATCACGAAGCCGGGGGACATCTGGATGCTCGGCAGACACCGGCTGATCTGCGGGGACAGTACCCTGCCGCATACATATGAGATGCTGATGGGCGATACAAAAGCGAATCTCGTCATTACCGACCCGCCGTACAACGTGAATTACGAAGGCTCTGCAGGAAAAATCAAGAACGACAACATGGAAAACGATGCGTTCTACGGCTTCCTGTTCAACGCTTTCGTGAATATGGAACACCACATGGCGGACGATGCGTCCATCTACGTCTTCCATGCGGACACCGAAGGGCTCAACTTCCGCAAGGCATTCTCCGATGCAGGGTTCTACCTCTCCGGAACGTGCATCTGGAAGAAACAGTCCCTCGTTCTCGGTCGTTCGCCATACCAGTGGCAGCATGAGCCTGTACTGTTCGGGTGGAAAAAGAAAGGCAAGCACCTCTGGTATACCGGACGGAAGGAATCGACCATCTGGGAATTCGACAAACCGAAGAAGAACAGCGATCATCCGACCATGAAGCCGATCCCGCTTCTGGCGTATCCGATTATGAATTCCTCCATGAGCAACACCGTGGTGCTTGATCCCTTCGGCGGTTCCGGCAGTACGCTGATTGCCTGTGAGCAGACGGATCGGATTTGCCGCACGATTGAGTTGGACGAAAAGTTCTGCGATGTCATCGTGAAGCGGTACATCGAGCAGGTGGGCAGTTCTTCCGGTATTACGGTTCAGCGGGATGGGCTGA
>JBGVOJ010000805.1:0-4700 GCA_045126415.1 Eubacteriales bacterium
TTACGCTATTGGTCGGCAGAACGGGTGGATGTCTGCGAACGATATCCGCGAACTGGAAAACCTCGACCGGATTCCCGAGGAGGAAGGCGGTGACTTGTATCTGATCAACGGCAATATGCTCCCGATGAAAAATGCGGGCGCGTTCGCCGATAACATAAATACTACCGGAAAGGAAGAAACCAATGAAGAAGTTTTGGAAGTGGGTGAATCTGGCGGAAAACGATCCCTCCGTCGAACGGGTTCTTGAACTGTACGGAACGATTGCGGAAGAAAGCTGGTACGATGACGATGTCACGCCTGCTATGTTCCGCAGTGAACTGTTCAGCGGCAGTGGACCTGTGACGATCTGGCTGAACAGTCCGGGCGGAGATTGCCTCGCAGCAAGCCAGATTTACACCATGCTGATGGACTACAAAGGCACAGTCACCGTAAAAATCGACGGTGTTGCCGCATCTGCCGCATCCGTCATTGCGATGGCAGGAACCAAGGTTTGCATGGCTCCCACGGCTCTGATGATGATCCACAATCCTGCAACGATGGCGTTCGGTGACCATGTGGACATGGCGAAAGCCATCGATATGCTCAACGAAGTCAAGGAAAGCATCATCAACGCCTACGAGATCAAGACCGACCTGTCCCATACACAGCTTTCTCACATGATGGATGATACCACATGGATGAATGCGAAAAAGGCAATCGAACTCGGCTTTGCGGATGAGATTCTTACGGATGAAAAGCGAACCATGGAAACGGAGGCTTATGCTTTTTCAGGAAAGACAGTAGAAAAGGCACTGATCAATAAGATTTCCGCAAAGACACCCGCACCTGTGAAAAACGGTCGCAAGGTCGATGACCTGTATGACCGACTCAATCTGATGAAATTTTAAGGAGGAAACACAATGACTATTCATGAACTGCGCGAAAAGCGTGCAAAGGCATGGGAAGCTGCAAAGGCTTTTCTTGATGCTCATCGCCCCGATAACGGCATTCTTTCTGCTGAAGACGATACCGTATACTCCCGCATGGAGCAGGAAATCACCGATCTCGGCAAGGAGATTGCAAGACTGGAACGTCAGGAAGCACTCGATGCCGAACTGAACAAACCCGTCAACAAGCCCATCACCGGTCAGCCGATGACGGAAACGCCCGCTCCCGTGACCAAAACCGGACGTGCGAGCGATACCTATAACCAAGCCTTCTGGAATCAGATGCGCGACGTAACCGATGTGGAAATCCGCAACGCGCTTCAGGTCGGTAAGGATTCCGAAGGCGGTTATCTTGTTCCGGACGAGTTCGAAGAAACACTCATCTCCGCGCTGAACGAAGAGAACGTCGTCCGTCAGCTTGCCCACCGCTTTACTACGGCATCCGGTGCGCACAAAATCCCCGTGGTGACCAGCCGCGGCAGTGCATCGTGGGTGGATGAAGAAGGCGCATACCTCGAAAGCGATGACTCCTTCGGCATGATTTCCATCGGTGCGTACAAGCTCGGCACCATGATCAAGGTGTCCGAAGAACTGCTCAACGACAGCGTTTTCGATCTGGAAAGTTACATCGCCAAGGAATTCGCCCGTCGTATCGGCAACAAGGAAGAAGAAGCCTTCCTGACCGGGGACGGTGTCGGCAAGCCGACAGGCATTTTCCATACCACGGGCGGGGCAGAGATCGGCGTGACTGCCGCTGCGGCTGCCGCAGTCACGGCGGACGAGCTGATCGACCTCTACTACTCTCTCAACAGCGCCTACCGTAAAGACGCCGTCTGGCTCCTCAACGATGCCACGATGAAGAACATCCGCAAGCTCAAGGATCAGAACGGACAGTATCTCTGGCAGCCCGCGCTCCACGAAGGCGGTTACGACACCCTGATCGGCAAGCGTCTGTACACCTCTCCGTTTGCTCCCACACTTTCTGCGGGCGCAAGAACGATCGCGTTCGGCAATTTCAGATTTTACTGGATCGGCGACCGGCAGGGAATTACCTTCAAGAGACTGAATGAACGCTATGCAGACACCGGTCAGATCGGATTCCTCGCTTCCAAGCGTCTGGATGCACGTCTGATCCTGCCTGAAGCCATCAAGGTTCTTCAGATGAAGGGCGGCACGGCGGAACCGCAGTAATCCGGAGGTAAGGCATGGACGAACTGCTTGATAAGGTAAAGGCGAATCTGATACTCGACTATGATGTGGACGATTCGCTGATTCTCCACTACATCACCGCCGCGACTGCCTATGCCGAAAGCTATCAGCACATACCGGAGGGGTTCTATTCGTCTAATCCAATGCCGCCGACTACAGAACAAGCCGTTATCATGCTGTCGTCCCACTTTTACGAGTCAAGGGACGGCAGCACGGGCGGCTTTTTTGCTGATAATGTCCCTGCGGCACAGCAGGTGTGGAATACGGTAAATCTTCTGCTGAGACTGGATCGGGAGTGGAAAGTATGAGTTATGGAAAAATGAATACCTTTATTGACATCATCCGACCGACGATCGCAAAGGATTCGGACGGTTTCAAGATCACATCGGACGAAATCCTCGCGTCCGTCCGTGCATATCGGGAAGGTCGGCATGGCAGTGAACGCTGGGCGAACCGTGCCGCATTCACCGATGCCACCGACCTGTTCCGGTTCCGATGGATTCCGGATGTGGATGTAACCACGGATATGGTCATTGTCTGTCGTGACGGCAGGTTTGAAATTACTTCGGTTGAAGACGTCAAGGGACGTGGAATGTACATCGAGGTCCTGGCGAAAGAGGTGAAGCCGAGTGGCTAAAGCAACGATCAAAATGCCGGATGAACTTCTGGTGAAGCTGTCACGGCTCGGCGCAAAATCCGATGAAATTGCGGCGATGGCTCTCGAAGCGGGCGGTCAGGTGGTTCTTGACAAGGTGAAGTCGAACCTTGAATCCGTGATCGGGAATGACACGAAATACGACTCCCGTTCGACCGGTGAACTGGTGGAATCCCTCGGTCTGACTCCTGCGATGATCGACCGGAACGGCAATTCCAATGTGAAGATCGGTTTCTCAGAACCTCGCTCGGATGGTGAGAGCAATGCCATGATTGCCACGGTTCTTGAATACGGCAAGCACGGTCAGCCGCCAAAACCGTTCATGGAACCGGCAAAAGGGGAGAGCAAAAACGAATGTAAAAAGGTCATGAAAGCCGTACTGGAAAGAGAGGTGGCAAAGATATGACCCTTTTGAGTGAACTAAAATCTGCAATAGAACCTCTTGCACCTGTCGAAACGGGCGTATTTTCCGACACCGCACCGGAGAAATATGTGGTTCTGACACCGCTTGCGGACACCTTCGATCTCCATGCAGACAATGAGCCACAGATCGATGTACAGGCGGTACGGATTTCCCTGTATGACAAGGGCAACTACATCAAAATGAAGAATCAGATCGTTTGTGCGGTTCTCGCCGCTGAAATGATGATCACGGGACGCCGGTACATCGGTCACGAATCGACCACCGGCTACCACCACTACGCCATTGATGTGGCGAAATCTTATGAAACGGAGGATTAAGGATTTGGCAACAATTGGATTGGATATGCTGTATTTCGCCAAGATTACCGAGGACGAAAACGGCGAAGAAACCTACGGTACACCTGAGAAACTGGCGAAGGCAATCTCCGCAGACCTGTCCGTGGAACTGGTCGAAGCGATTCTGTACGCCGATGACGGTATCGCGGAGATTGTGAAGGAGTTCGGCAACGGCACACTTTCCCTCGGCATCGACGACATCGGTTCTGCTGTGGCGTCCACGCTCACCGGTGCGACCATCGACTCCAACGGTGTCGTAATCTCGGCATCCGAGGACGGCGGCGAACCTGTGGCGATCGGCTTCCGCGCAAAGAAAGCCAACGGTAAGTACAAGTATTTCTGGCTGTATAAGGTGAAGTTCGGCATCCCCACCACCAACCTTGCGACCAAGGGCGAGAGCATCACGTTCTTCACGCCGACCATTGAGGGGACGATCATGCGCCGCAACAAGGTGGACGGCAGGAACAAGCATCCGTGGAAAGCTGAAGTGACGGATGGTGACACCAAGGTATCCGCTGAAATCATCACCAACTGGTACAAGAGTGTGTACGAACCTGAATACAGCGCGTAAAGGAGTATGGAAATGGATAACGAAAGAAGCGCAATCGTGAACATCGGCGGAACAGAGTACGAGATGATCCTCACCACCCGTGCGACCAAGGAAATCGCCGGAAGGTACGGCGGTCTTGAAAATCTCGGTCAGAAGCTGATGAAATCCGAGAACTTTGAAATGGCAATCGACGAGGTGGTGTGGCTGATCACGCTCCTTGCCAACCAGAGCGTTCTCATCCACAATCTCAAGAATCCTGAAAACAAAAAGGAACTCCTCACGGCAGAAGTGGTCGAACTCCTGACCTCTCCTCTTGAACTGGCGGCATACAAGAACGCCATCATGGAAGCCATGTTCAAAGGAACCAAGCGCAATGTGGAAAGCGAAAACAACTCAAAAAACGCAGTAGTCGGGTAAGTGACGAGGAACTCTTTACCCGACTGCTTTATTTCGGAACGGCACAGCTGTATCTCGGTTTCGACGAAGTGTGGCTGATGCCGTTCGGCTATTTGCTCGATCTTTGGGAGTGCCACCGGCAGTTCACCGGAATGGCGAAACCGAAGCGCGAGGTGTACATTGACGATATAATTCCCGATGGAAT